>DUKA01000021.1 GCA_013329615.1 Candidatus Bathyarchaeota archaeon | reverse complement strand
GAACTTCAGCCACCTCTTCAGCAGGGTCACCGGCGGCGGCGACGGCAGGTTGGAACTCCAGAAGTCCGAGGACCCCTTCAGCGGGGGCGTCGACCTCTATCTGCAGTTCCCCGGTAAGCCGATGCGCCTTGGAAGCGGCGCCTCAGGTGGCGAGCGCTCCGTAGCTGCAATCGCCTACCTGCTCGCTATCCAGAGATTCCTCAAGGCGCCCTTCTACCTCTTCGACGAGATAGACGCCCACCTCGACGACCTCAACACGAGTAGGCTTGCAGAGGTCCTCAAGGACAACAGCAACGAGGCGCAGTTCCTCATGGTCAGCCTCAAGGACATCATGGTCCACAAGGCGGACCGCATATATGGTGTATTCGCGCAGGGCGGCCGCAGCCGAGTGCTCGCGCTGCCCATGAAGGGGCCGCAGAAGGTTGAGGAGACGACTCCGCCTTGACGGAGACGACCGAGAGGAAGGAGAAGCCCTATTACCTCCGCCAGCCCTGGGACATACTATTCAGGGAAAACAAGCTGGAGAAGATCAGCCCCTGGGACATAAACCTCGTCACGCTCCTAACCAGCCTCCTAGAGGAGATGGAGCGCGTCGGCATCGACTACAGGATAGCTGGGACTGCGGTGAACAGCTCCGTCTACATCTACCTGAAGAAGGCAGAACTTCTTCTGGCGATGGAGGAACCCCCAGCGCCTCCGATGGAGCACGGCGAAGTCTACCTCCCGCCTCCCGTGCCGCTCCCCTTCAGGTTCGAGTTCACGACAACATCCGTTCAAGACCTGATCAACGCTCTCGAGCGCGCGTTGCAGGAGGAGAGCAGCCGCGGTGAGACCCCTCGGCTACCAACTCTCCCCATACCCCTCCCCAACTTCCTCGACTTCGAGACGTACCTACTGGAGGTTGAGGCTCGGAGCGACGAACTCCTTGAGAAGATGAAGGCGTCGAACGAGACCGAGCAGAAGCTGAGCAAGATGATAGCCGGCCTCAACTGGCTCGACGCCGTGAGGCTGTTCATGATGCTGCTCTTCCTCGCACAGAGGATGGAGATCGACCTCGATCAGGACGAGGACGAGACGGATGTCACGATAAAGGTGAAGGTGAAGAACCTTTGATGACGGTAACCGATAAGCGGCAGGTCAAGCTGACGGAGCTCGAGGCGGCGCTCTACTCCGCGGGGCACCCGCTCGACATGGAGGAGCTCATGCAGGCACTCGGCAGCAGGTCGGAGAAGATGGTGCTTCGCTTCGTCGATGAGCTCGCGAAGAAGCTCGCGGCACGCGGCGGCGCCTTGGAGGTGAAGATGCTGCCGGAGAACAGGGTGGTCATGCAGCTCAAGCCCGAGTACGGCAAGATGGTGCGCCAGTTCACGAACAGGCCCCTCCTCACCGTGGGTCCCCTGAAGACGCTCGGCTACATCGTCTACAATCAGCCCATCGAGCAGGCGCAGGTTCTCAATTACCGCGGCGTCCACGTCTACACGCAGCTAAGGCTGCTCGAGGATATGGCGCTGATAAGCAGGGAGCGCACCGAGCGTGGGGTGGTGATAAAGACGACTCCCTTCTTCGCCGACTACTTCGACCTTAGCCCCGATCCGGGCAAGAGCAGGCTCCAGATAATCGACCTATTTAGCAATCTGCATCCCGAGCTCGTGGCCCGTGGCTAGCAGACGCGGGGGATCGGCTCCCCTATCGGTTTTCTCAGTATCCTCGTTCCGCCTACTTGGGTCTTCATGAGGACCATTCCGGGGCGATCAGTCTTGACTTCCCCGATTATGGCGGCATCGGCACCGTATTTCGTGCCCCTGATGGCATTGAGGACAGCGTCTGCCTTCTCTGGGGAGACGCACATCACCGCTTTTCCCTCGCATGTGACCTCGTAGGGGTCGAGGCCCAGCATGTCACAGGCGGAGCGCACCGCCAACTTGACCGGGACCTTGCCATCCTCGAGCCAGATGCTTACCTTGGACTTTTCGGCGAACTCATTCAACGCGGCGGTCAAGCCGCCCCTCGTCGCGTCCTTCATCGAGTGGACGCCGCCGACTTCCAAGGCGGCTGTTATGGTATCGACTATTGGGGAGACATCCGAGACTAGCTCGGTCTTGAAGCTGAGTCCCTTGCGGACACTCATGAGAGCCGTGCCGTGGTCGCCCACCGTGCCGGTTACTATGACCTTGTCGCCGGGTTTGGCTTGGCTGTCAAGTATCCGAGGTCCGCGGAGCACGCCTACTCCGGCGGTGGATATGACGACGCCGTCGAGGCTACCCGCGGGCATGACCTTGAAGTCTCCGCTGATTATGGCGACGCTCGCCTCCTCGGCGGCTTCGTTCATGGATGCTATGAGCCTCTTCAGGTCGGCGATTGGGTAGCCCTCTACGACTACTATCGAGTCGAGGATGGCTACTGGGTCAGCGCCCATCACCACGGTATCGTTTGCTGCGCCACATACGGCGAGCCTGCCGAGGTCGCCGCCGGGGAAGAATATGGGATCAACGGTATGGCCATCCATGGTGAGCACTACCTCTTTGCCTCCTACCCTGATGGATGCCCCATCGTCGAGAGCGTCTAAGGGGACACCGTCGAGTGCCTGCCTCTTTGTGAATCCCTTGATGAACAACTCCTTGATGATGGCGTCCATCGCGGTGCCGCCGGCGCCGTGGGAGAGCTTTATGAACTCGTCGCCCGCCAAATCGATTCCCAGCCATATGTTGCGCGATGAGAGATATATCTATCCAAAAACGAGGTGATCCAGACCTCCTCGCGCCCCCAAAACCACACCTTTTTTATAC
>DUKA01000239.1 GCA_013329615.1 Candidatus Bathyarchaeota archaeon | reverse complement strand
GATGAAGGGCAAGACCATCGAAGTGACACCGGCGTTCACCGCCATCAGCGGGACCGCGGCGGGGAGGGGTACGAAGAAGTAGAACCACGCTGGGATTCCGTGCCTCTTAAGCCTCTCGAATATCCCACTCCCTTCCCTACGCTTCATCAGCGTGGTTAGGACGTCGAATATCCCGATTATCGTGATTATTAGGATGGTGTTGAGGCAGGCGAGTATGTTGATCAGGTTGCTGGAGTTCTTGAGGGCGAAGACCTCGAGCCCTATGTATACAAATACGCCTAGGATGAAGCCGGTCACGACGCCGGGCCCCCCCATGTCGGCTACCGGTCCGCTGCTCTTCTTCATTATGTCCCTGCCCACGATGCCCGCTGCGAGCATGAACTTGTTGAAAATGGGTATAGAGATGTATGAGACAGCGAAGGACAGCGCCACGGCGGCGACGAGGGGGAGCGGGACTTCCATGGCTAAGGGTATCATAACGCGTCGATTTATCACTATCCTGTGCGGGATACGTTTATCACGCTTCGGAGACGTGGCTCATACGTGAAGGCTCTGATAGTCGATGCCCTTGCCTCGGGCAAGGGGGAAAGGAAAGCGACGAGGGACGCCATAGGGGCAGGACCAAGGGCGCTCGCAGGCGTACTTGAGTCTAGGGGCATCGAGGCATCCATCATCGAGGCGGAGACTATCATCAGCGGAGAACTGCCAACGGGATTTGATCTCCTGCTTGTCAGCGGGATGACCGGAGACATACCGTCGATAAGGAAAGTCGTCTCCCGCTGGAAAGAGGGCCTCTCGTTGGTCGGTGGACCCGTCACTTCTGATCCCGAGCAGGCGCTCAGGAAGACTGGCTGCGATATAGCGGTAGTTGGCGAGGGTGAGGAGACACTCTCGGAGCTGCTCGAAGCAGGGCTATCGCGCGGGGAGTTGCTAACGCCTGATTCGCTGAGGACGATCAGGGGGCTAGCATTCGACATTGGCAACGGCATCGAGTTGACACCGCTCCGAAGGGTCATGCCCAGAAAGACCCTTGACACCTTCAAGTCATCCACCTCGACGGTGAAGGGATACAACCTCTATCGCTCCGCTCGCGTCTATGTGGAGGTGCTGCGTGGCTGCAGCAACTACCATAGGGCATTACTCGGTGGGGACTGCAAGTCCTGTGGCTTATGCAGAGAAGGTTCCATGGCCGAGAGGTACGACTGCCCCATCGGCACGCCCCCGGGCTGCGGCTACTGCTCGGTTCCGAGCCTCTACGGGCCGCCTAAGAGCCGCTCACGGGGGAGTATAAAGGCGGAGATACTGGCTCTCCTCGACGAGGGGGTGAGCAGGATCGTTCTAAGCGCCCCGGGCTTCCTCGACTACGGTAGAGACTTGCTCGTGGAGCCCGAGCCGCTGACGGACCCGCGAAGACCCGAACCGAACTACGATGAGATCGAGAGTCTGTTATCGTCGCTGGTGGATATTCCCCGGTTTAGAGATGAAACAGCCGCGTTCATGATCGAGAACATCAAGGCTTCGCTCGTCACCGAGAGGGCAGCGAGCCTTCTGGGGCGATATCTCAAGGGCACGCCTGTTAGCATCGGTTTTGAGACTGGCTCAGCGACGCACAGCATCCAGATGGGGAGACCCTCGACGCCTATGGAGACGCTCAAGGCGGTTGGTCGCCTCAAGAGGGCGGGGTTAAAGCCCTACGTCTACTTCATCCACGGGTTGCCCGGGCAGACTGACGAGACCGTCGACGAGACGGTCAAGGCCATCGAGGCGAGCATGAAGGAGGGCGCGGAGAGGGTCATACTCTACAGGTTCCAGTCCCTCCCCATGTCTGCCTTCGGGGAATATCCGTCGGCGCCACCGAATGTGAGCGACCCTGGGAGCAGAAGGATTCACGAGGCGGCGGCTAGGGCGAACAGGGGCGCGAAGGAGAGCATGGTGGGGAAGACGATCCGCGTCGTCAGCGCTGAGAGATACGACAGAGACAAGAGATACCTAGTCGCCTACCCATTAAAACACGGCCCAGTGGTGCTGATCGAGTCACCCGAGAGCGGGGAGGGGAAGGTATTGGACGTAGAAGTCACGGAGATAGCCTCCGAGAGGATAGTCAGGGGCAAGCCAGTCGCTATGTTTTAATGGGACCTGATCGAGTGCTTAATGCTGGTTGAACCTCTTGTCCGTCGACGAGCCTAAGAAGGAGCAGCAGGCGCCCGCGGAGGGACCCGTATACGAGTGTGTCCAATGTGGAAGGCGCGTTAGTTACGAGGATCTGGAGAAGTACATTAGCTTCAGGTGCCCCTACTGCGGCTACAGGATCTTCAGGAAGGTCCGTGCGCCGATAGTGAAGAGGGTCAAGGCGAGGTAAGCAAGATGAGCAAGAACCTATCCCTCGAGGAGAAGCGCGCTAAACTCATCATCAAGTACAGGAACCTCGTCCCCGACACTGAGAAGCCGGTCGGCGAAGAAGACAGGCTCGTCTACAGGCTACACGACCCGAAGGGTCAGGCTATAGTCATGCACGCGGTCGTCGGGCAGAAGACGATCGGCATC
>DUKA01000117.1 GCA_013329615.1 Candidatus Bathyarchaeota archaeon | reverse complement strand
GAATGGGGCGCTGACGCCTCCTTTAACGCCGTTAAGTATATTAACGCCGTTAAAACAATCAGGGGCGATGAAACCCCCCTGCATGATCGTCGTACAGCACATACTCCCCGCCCTGCGCCTCGAGATAACGCGAGATCTCGTCGAGAAGCACGGCATGAAGAGGAGCGTCGCCGCCGCCAAGATGGCCATAACCCCCGCCGCGGTCACTCAGTACCTCAGCCGGGCGAGGGGGGGCTCCGCTACCACGCTCATAGAGGGCAACGGCAAGGTCATGGAGCTTGTCGACGAACTCAGCCGAGACATCGCCGCCGGAGAGAGCCCCCTCGACGTGCTCCTCCTCAAACTCTGCAGGGCGTGCGCCGCGGCCCGCTCGGAGGGGCTCATCTGCCAGCTACACAAGGAGGCGATGCCCGGCCTCGTAGACCTCAAGGGATGCTCATGCTCCCTCAGTCTAGACTAGGTGAACCACATGGAGGCTATACAAACAGTAACCCGACTCACCCCCGAACTCGAGCAGCAGATAACGGAGTTGAGCACGCGCAACCTCGTCGCCTTCTACGCGGATGACCTCCGGAGAATCGGGACTCGCCGCCTCACGGAGACGATACCCCCCGGCGTGCTGAGGCAGCTGCGCCTGCTCGGCATAATCAACTCGCGTCGCACGTACAGGAACGGCAAGGTCCTCTACCTCACCGAGAGGGGCGCCGAGATCCTCAGTGAGACCACCGAGTAGTCGCTATTCCTAGACGATTATTCTGCTCAAAATAATATATATAGCCGAATATGCCTCATTAGGGGCTACCCCAGAAATGGAGGAAGAAAAAACTCAAGACAATACAATTAGAGTCATTCAGCCTTGATCACACCAAGATCAAGGCTCCCTACGTCAGGCTTTCCAAGCGCGTGGCCGTGCCTGGAAGCAGTTATGAGATATCCACGTTTGACTTCAGGTTGAGGACGCCGAACACGGAGCTTCTCACCCCGAAGGTGACGCACTCACTGGAGCACCTGTTCGCCGTCGCCCTTAGGGCGGAGTTCGAGGAGCATCAGCGGGACCTGCAGGTGCTCGACGTGTCCCCGATGGGGTGCAGGACGGGCTACTACCTTACCGTGCTCAACCCCGCGGGGGCGCTCCCGCTGTCCCGGGCGACGGAGGCGGTTAGGGCGATGCTCCCCGAGGCGCTCGAGATCCGGGAGCTGCCCGGGGCGCGGCTGGAGATGTGCGGCGCCTACAGGGAGCACGACTTCGAACAAGCGAGGGAGGAGATAGTGCGCCTCACGCGGGAGGAGATCGTGTCGCTGGAGAAGCCGCCGCTGCTGGGATAGCGGCGTTAACCTTACACGCGCCGACGCGCCACATACCTCGACATGGTCAAGAAGGCGATACAGATAGACGAGAAGGACAACATCGCCACGACGACGAGCGAGGTCGAGGCCGGGGAGGCTCTCGAGGTCACCAGCCCCGACGGCGCCGTGATACTCAGACCCAAGGTCGCCGAGTTGATACCCTTCGGTCACAAGCTCGCCATCAAGCCCATCAAGAAGGGAGAAAACATAGTCAAATACGGCGAGATCATAGGCATCGCCACGCAGCCGGTCAAGGCGGGCGCGTGGGTCAACACCCACAACGTCGGCAGCGCGCGCATGCCGACCAGCGGAAAGGAGGCGGGCATACTGTGACCCAATTCATGGGCTATGGGCGCCCCGACAAATCCGTCGGCGTACGCAACCACCTGCTTGTCCTCGCCCCCATCGACTGCAGCTTCGAGCCCGCCAAGAAGATCGCGGCGCAGGTCGACGGCGCAGTCGCCGTCACCCAGTACCACGGCTGCGGCGCGGACCCCGTGATAGTCAACAACCTCGTCGGCACAGCGCTGAACCCGAACGTAGCCGCGGTTCTCGTCCTCGGCCTCGGCTGCGAGACCCTAACCGTCGACATGGTCGCCGACGGTGTCCGGCCGAGCGGGAAGCCTGTCGAGACCCTCGTCCTCCAGCAGGAGGGGGGCACCCTCAAGACGCAGGAGAAGGCGTTACGCATCCTCCAGCGCTGGGCGCAGGAGGTCGCCGAGTACAGACCCGAAGCCTTCCCTGTGAGCAAGTTGACGCTCGCCGTCGAGTGCGGGGGCAGCGACGCCACATCCGGCCTCGCCGCAAACCCGGCCGTAGGAGTAGCATGCGACAAGCTCATCGACGAGGGCGGCACCGTCATCTTCAGCGAGCCGCAGGAGATGATAGGCACCCAGCACATACTCGCCCGCAGGGCGGTGAACAAGAAGGTCGCCGCCGACGTCTACAGGATGATAGACGAGGACGAGGCGCGCCTCAAGGCGCGGGGCGTCGACAGCAGGTGGATGAGCGCCGGAAACATCGACGGCGGGTTGACCACGATCGAGGAGAAGAGCCTCGGCGCCATACGCAAGGGAGGCACACGCCCCATACAGGGCGTCCTACAGGACAACTGGGACCGCTTCGACCGCCCCACGAAATCTGGGCTCTGGCTGCAAGACGGCACCGGGTGGGACGTGCCCTCGGTCACCCACATGGTCGCCGCCGGGGCGCAGGTCGTCTGCTTCACAAGTGGACAGGGCAGCACGACGGGCCACGCCATCGCCCCCGTCATAAAGATCACGGGAAACCCCGTCACCTACCAGCAGATGGAGGACAACATGGACATAAACGCCGGAACCATCCTAGACGGCTCAGAGAGCCTAAACAGCGTCGGCGACCGCATCTACAAGAGCATCATCGAGACCGCAAACGGCAAGAAGACAAAGGCCGAGGCACTAGGCTACCGCGACTACATAGTGTTCTGCAGGAACAGGGCAGCCGAGCACCTGCTCGGCCACTGCTAACCCCTTTTTAAAAATCAGTTGTCGGCGAGTACGACATCGTCGTACTCCTTCTCGATCTTGAGCTTGTGCCCCTGCTCCATCCTCGCGAACTCCCCCCACATCTTGCCGAGCGGGTGCGCGGAGTACGCCTTGCTGAGCGCCGTGTAGAAGTCGACGGCGGTCTGCTCGCTCTTCGCCGCGAAGATGAGCGTGTCCTGATAAGAGGCGTCGTGGCCCAGAGGCGCCAACTTGAGGGGGTCGGAGAGCTTCAGGTCCATCACCTTCTTGAGGTCGCCGCCCTTCGCCTCGTTCATCACCTTCTTAGGGTCCTTGAGTGCCGCCTCGAAGTACTCCTTGTGCTTCAGCTCGTCTCCGGCTAACTCCTGCAGGAGCTTCTTGGAGCCGGGGTTCTTCGCCTTCTTAGCCGTGCTGCTGTAGAGGTTGTAGGCTCCCGTCTCCATGGTGACGCCGATCTTCAGCGCCTTTTCGACCGTCCATCCGTCGGTGCTCATATCGATCTGGGTATGTCAATGATCGCATAATATAAAAATAATCCACCCGAGGCGGGGCTAGGACTCG
The DNA here is from genome assembly GCA_013329615.1 of Candidatus Bathyarchaeota archaeon. Taxonomy (GTDB): domain Archaea; phylum Thermoproteota; class Bathyarchaeia; order TCS64; family TCS64; genus UBA8941; species UBA8941 sp8941u. The sequence continues at coordinate 10,458 of DUKA01000117.1, read as the reverse complement.
ACGAACGATGCCGCGCGGCAGGTATTTGGCAGGAACGAGTAGAGCCTCTGCCGCGACTGGTCGAAGGCGAATGTCCCGGCGCCCTCCTCGGTCTTCACCTGCTGCACGACCTTCATCTCCACGAGGTCTATGGTCACTATGACGCCGGGCTTGGTGAGGGCGCAGTAGAGGAACTTCCTACGCGCGTTCAGCCAAGTGACGTCCGGCTCACCCGGAATCTTCGCCCTGCACGTCTCCGCACCCTTCTCGAGGTCCATGGCGACAACGACCCCGCCGTCGCATGCTATGTACGCCTCGCGCCCGTCGGCGCTCAGGTCGACCCCGTGTGGACCGAGAGCCTTCACGGCTACGAGGGGCGAGAGTTCACCGTTCCGCGGATTGAGGGTGACGTAACCCGCTGGCTCCCTGATCAGTATGATGAATTTATCGAGGAACGTAGAGTACCTGCACCACCGCGGCCTCCCTGGGAGCTTCACGGCCTTAACGACACCCCTCTCGGGGTCTACGAGTCTCGCGTGTAGGTCGACAACGTCGGCGACGAGCAGCAACCCGTGGTCGTCGTCCCACGCCAAACCGTTCGGTTTGGAGCCGACCTGTATGGTCTTCAGGAGCGTGGCCTTCGAGGCGTGTATGACGAGTATCTTGCCCGAGCCGCGTGAGGCGGCGAAGATATGCCCGTCGGATAGTGCACATACGACCCCGCTCCCCTCCGGGCAGCCCCCTATGGACTTTATCAGCTGCCCCTTGGCTCCGTCGATGACGTCGACCGTCCCCAGCGCCGTGTGGGCGACGTAGACCCATCCGTTTGCCTCGTAGACGTCGGCGTGGTCGAATCCCCCCTGCTCGTGCTGCGGCAGTGGGACGTAGCGTTCGAGTCTGAGAACCACGTAGGGTGATAACGTGCATGGGCATTTAGTTTTTCGCATGCGCGCCGCCTATCTGCGCGTCCTCTTCCTCGCCTCCTCAAGCTTCATCCCCAGCCACCCCCCGGTCTTCGGCTTTGCAATCGCCCAGTAGTGCTCGAAAAGCTCCTTGCACCACCTGTGGAAGGCGGGGTCATCCGAGGCGAAGCCCGTGTAGTCGAACTTGCCGTTCAGGAGGGGGAAGGAGAGTGATGTGACCCGCTTCTCGTTCATGGCGAGGAACAGATCCACGCGGGGGAGCGTCCAGTCGAGGAACTGGCGCTTACTTGTGGCCTCCCTTATTATGGGGCCCGGCTCGAAGTCGGGCGGGATGGGCATGTCCTCGGGATCGATCAGGTGCTGCCACGCCCCCCTCTGGTACATTTTCTCCGTCGTCGGCATCGTCGTGAGCAGGTAGCGGTCCGTCACCCTGAGCATGTACTCCTGCGTCTCGGCGATCATGCTCTCTATGTCCTTGAATACTACCATGATGTCGTCGACGAGGGTGCAGTTCGACAGCTCCCCTATCCTGCCGACGAAGGACTCGGGGATGCCCATCATCGTGTGCTCCCTGAAGTACGCCCTGTACCTGGAGGTGAACTCTATGCCCTTGAGCTGGAGCAGCACCTGCTGCCCGTATGGGGTCAATGCGTAGAGCCCGTCCACGTTCTTGGCTGTGAGCCCCGCCTCGCTGAGGCGCACCATGTGCCTGCTGCACTCTTGGTTCGTTATCCTCATGTCCTCGGCGAGCTTGGACACCTTCGACGGCGACCCGCATAGCCTGCCGAGGATGTCGAGGCGGTTATCGCTGGAGAGTTCGAAAAATAGGTCGCTGAGTCCGCTCAACGGTGGCACCCGGTCGGGTAAGAGTTAAAGTTGTATCAATATTAAACACCCCCGCCAAGGCACGGTAGGCCATATAAGGGTGGGCGGCTCCCTCTTCCGCTGTGAAGCATAAAGGGAGTCCACGCGTCGAGATCATAGCCACGGGCGACGAACTCATCTACGGCAGGATACTCGACACGAACAGCAACTGGCTGGCGAAGCGCCTCGCCGAGATAGGGGCGGAGCTCCGCCGCGTCACCATGGTTGGCGACGACTACGACGACGTGAGGGACGCCCTCAACGGCGCCCTCGACAGGGACGCGGAGATCATCATATTCACCGGCGGCCTCGGCCCAAGCGAGGACGACTTCACCGTCGACGCCATAGGGCGCGCCCTGAGCAAGGCTGTCACGACGGACCCCGTAGGCTTCCAGAAGATCAAGGAGATATACGAGCGCCGCGGCAGCGACCTGAAGCGCGGGGCACGCATGGCCCGCATCCTTGAGGGCTCTGAGGCCGTCCAGAACCACGTCGGCATGAGCGTGGGCATGAAGCTACTGCACATGGGCAAACTCATCTTCACCCTCCCCGGCGTCCCCCAGGAGATGCAGGGCATGTTCGACGAGCACATCGCCCCCATCCTCGAAGTAGAGGCGAAGCACAAGCTCCTAGGCCACACCTACGGCGTATCCATGGTGTGGAAAGACTTCTTCCCCCTCTACACGCAGCTCCAGAAGGACTACCCCGAGGTATACATAAAGAACGCCGCGACGCCCCCCGAGGCGGAGGAGGAGCGGAGCAAGGTCAAGGAGATAAAGGTCGACATAGTCGTCCAGGGCAACACGGCGGGCGAGGCGGATGAGAAGATGACCGCCTTCATGGAGGATTACAGGCGCCGAATGGATGCGGCCGGCGGCGGAACCATACGCCGCATATAGCCCCGAAACGTTTTACAGCCCCAAGGACCCCTTCTCAGCCGAGTCGACATGCTGTTCCGCGTCTACCTCGAGAAGGAGCTTTTCATGGAGAAGGTGAGGCTCGTCAAGGGCACCCCAGAGGGTGTTGCCCTGAAGGACGACAAGGGCGTCTCCAAGGTTATCGACGGCGTGTACATCGCCGAGGTGGAGGGTGTGGCGGGCTACGTTACTCTGCGCCGCGCACGACCAGCTGCCCCAGGCTCCTGAACTCCGCGCCCCTGAAGTAGGCGTGGAGCCTCGCAGGTAGCTCGTCGACGTGCACGGTGACCTGCTCCCAGCTGTCCCTCTCGCGTATGGTAATTATGCCCTTCTCCATCGTCGTGTAGTCGATGGTGACGGCGAGGGGTGTGCCGATCTCGTCCTGGCGCGCGTAGCGGCGCCCTATGCTGCCGCCGTCGTCGAATACAGCCCTGTAGCCCTCGGCAAGTACCGTATCGTAGACAGTCATCGCCTTCTCGGGGAGCCCGTCCTTCGTGACGAGGGGCTGCACCGAGACCTGATACGGTGCGAGGTTACGGGGGAAGCGGAATATAGTCCTCTTCTCCTTCGCCGTCTCACGCAGCTCGTAGGCGGTCTCCATGGCGACGAACATGAGCCTGTCTGCGCCGTATGACGGCTCGATTACGTGCGGGATGAACCGTGTGCCGTCCTTGCGGAGCACCGACATGTCGACGCCGCTGCCCTTCTGGTGCGCCTTGAGGTCGTAGTCCGTCCTGTTGGCGTGGCCGGCGACCTCTATCCAGCCCCAGCTCTTGGTGTAGACTTCGTGGTCGAATGTCTGGCTGCTGTAGTGGCTGCGCTCCTGCGGCAGGTGGGCGCGGAACTGCTGCCTCTCGGGCGGGACGCCGAGGCTCTGCATGAAGCGCTTGCCGACCCCCATGAAGTAGCCCTGCCACTCCGTGATGACGAGCCCCTTGGCCACCGCCTCCTTGATCGTGATCTCGAGCGGCTCCTTGGCGCCCTTCTCCTCCATCTCCTCAGTGTAGAGGCGCACCTTCTCCTCCTCGACATCCTTGAACCACGGGCACGCGGGATTCTGCGGGTCGAAGAACAGCTCCAACTCCATGATTGTGAACTCGCGTAGCCTGTGCATACCCCTGCGTGGGCTGACTTCGTTGCGCAGGACCTTGCCCTGCTGGCTTATGGCGAAGGGGATGCGCTCCCTGTTGGCCTGGTAGCAGCGCTTGAAGTTGGTGAACATGCCCTGCGCGGCCTCGGGGCGCATGTAGCCGACCTCGGTGCCAGTGGCGCCGATCTGGGTCTGGAACATGGTCAACACGAGGGTCGGCTCCTTGAGGGCGCCGCCGCAGACGGGGCACTTGATGTTGTTCTCGACCAGCAGCCTCTTGATGGCGTCCCCGCCCTGCGCCTCGACGTGCTCCATGCCCGTCTTCTCCTCGATGAGGTGGTCGGCGCGGAAGCCGCGGCCACACTGGCTGCAGGACGCGGCATACTCCTTGAAGTTGGCTAGGTGGCCGCTCGCCTCGAAGACCTTCGAGGAGTTGACGATGGGGTCCTCTATCTCGAAGAAGCCCTGCCTCCGGACGAAGGATTCCCTCCACTGGGCCTCAATGTTGCGCTTGAGCTTGACGCCCACGTCACCGTACGTCGTGAAGCCCGCAATGTTTCCGTATATCTCGAAGCTCGGCCAGAAGAAGCCGCGCCTCTTCGCTATCTCGGTGATGGTCTCGTATATGTTGCCCGTGGACATCTCTGACAGCCCAACCAGTTGTTGGGGGTGGGAAATATAAAGATGCTAAAAAGCGGAACGCTTTTCCATTCTACTGAGATTGTAATGTATGTAAACTCTATGACGACTATATCCGTTAGCGATGAGACTAGGCGAAACCTGCTTAGGTACGCCTCACGGCTTCAACTCGCCACGGGGAAGAAGGTCGATTACGACGAGGCTATAAAACACCTGTTAGGACGGGAGAAACGACCCGACCTTCTTGAGGCAGCATGCAAGCCGATTCCAAACGGCGATAAACTGCTTCAGGAACTCTACGAGGAGCGAAGGAAGGATGACGCAATCCTTGAGAGGCATGTTCGCGGTTGATACCGGCCCCATCTTCGAGATGGTTCAAAGGTCCCGTGATGGAGACCGCCTCTTCGATGCCGTTGTTAATGGCAGTATCACCGTTGTGACCCACGAGTTAGCAATCACCGAGTTGAAGTACATTCTCTGTAGGGGCGTCGGACCGGATGAGGCTCGTCAGAGAGTCGCCCAGCTACTCAACTCCGGATTCATCGAGGTGGAGCAGACCGTCAACCTGATGGACGAGGCTTCGATGTATAAGTGTCACCGCAGCCTCGCCCTTCCCGACTGCTTCACGTTGGCCCTTAGTAAGAGTTGGGGTCTCCCCGCATTGTTCGGGAACCTAGAGAGGGAGTTAATCACCGAGATGAATCGTGAACCCTTTGACGTAGAGATCGTGTTCTTCTCGGATTTGAAATAGGTCCGGCCTTGGGCTAGGTCGATTGGGCGGCTTTGAGGAGGCCGGTTATCATGGGGTGCGGGTGTTCGGCGGAGGACGTTGCTTGCGGGACGAAGAGTGTGGCGAAGTAGAAGCGCGCCTTAGGAAGTTCGAGTATTCTTACCTCGCCACCGGCGTCGAGCCCCGAGACGCGTAACCCCGCTGCCTCTATATCTTTTCTCCTTGAGGGGTTGAGGCCGTAGTTGCAGTAGAACTTCTCCATCGTGCTCTTGGCGCCGTAGACCTTTGAGGCGCGTGTCCCGTGGATGATCTTGACCTTCTCTATCTTGCCGACCATCGAGCATGTGAGGGGGGTGACGAAGCGATTCTGCCCCTCGGGGTGCTCCTCGGCGTGCTCCGCGTCCTTCATCCCCATGGCGTTCCTCGCGTACTCAATGATGGCGTTCTGGCAGCCTCCGCAGGTGCCTAGGAAGGGGCGGTCGTTCTCGCGGGCGTACCTGATGCCGTTCAATGCGCCCTCGGGGCTCTTGTATGGGCTCCCCGGGGCGCAGAGGAAGGCGTCGAAGCGCCCCATCTTCGCGTCAATGTCCATGTCCAGGGATGGTGTTGGCAGCCACTCGACCTCAACCACGACCCCCAGGCGGTCGGCCGACTGGCGGAAGGCGAGGTTAGTCATCGTGTGCGTATCGTATGTGGGCTGAAAATCGCCGATGACGCCGACGAGAAGCTTTCTTGGCATGAAAAGGCGAGGGGCTGGCAGCCTATTAATGGTTATTCCTTAAAAAATTAAGGTGGGGTTAGTCGACGACAGGGCGGAACTTGTACCCGTACTGTAGCAGTCCCGCCTGCCCGTCCTCGGTAACCTTGCGGAAGGCGTACTCGACCTTCATGCCCACCTTGACCGCCTCGGGCTCGACGTCGACCACCTGGCTCAGTATCTGGACGCCGTCGTCGAGCTCAATGAGGGCGACGACATAGGGTGTGAACCTCTCGTAGCCGACTGGGGCGTTCCTTATGACGGTCCAGCTCTTCAACTTGCCCATCTCTGCGAGCTTGTATGGCTTGAACTCCGTTGAGCCGCAGGCGCATACAGGCGTCTTGGGGTAGTACTTGGCGCCGCACTTGGCGCACTCCTCGCCCATGAGCCTGTAGCGGGGCTTCTCCTCGCGCCAGTATCTTGGTACGCTCATCTTAGACCCTCCTGAGTATGGCGACTGAGCAGGTGGAGCCCACGCCCGCCATGCTCTGCGCCATGCCTATCTTGGCGTCGGGGACCTGATTCGCCCCCGCCTCGCCCCTCAGCTGCATCACGGTCTCGGCGATCTGGTAGAGGCCGGTCGCGCCGATGGGGTTACCGCGCGCCTTGAGTCCGCCGAAGTTGTTCGTTGGTATCTCGCCAGTGCGGGTCGTGTGTCCCTGCGCGACCATCTTGGCGCCCTTTCCCTTCTCGGCGAAGCCGAGATCTTCTAGGCTGAGGACGCCGTCGATGGTTGTGTCGTCCGTGACTTCGAGGACGTCGATGTCCTTCGGTTTTGTCTTGGCGATCTCGTACGCCTTGTCGGCGGCTTTCTTGACCGCTATGAGTGTGAGCGGGTTCTTGCGCGCCGCGAGGGAGAGGTGGTCTGTGGCGACCGTGGAGGCCGCGACCTCTATGCCGTTGGCGACCTTGTCCGCGGGGCCGAGTAGGACGGCTGCTGCACCGTCTGCGACCGCAGCGCACTCCATCATCCTGATGGGGTCGGCCTCCATAGGGCTCGTCATGACGCGCTCGATGCTTAGCTTGAATGGGTACTGGGCGTGTGTGACGCCGACAGCGTTGTCGTGACTGCGGGCCGCGAACCAGCCTATCTCCTCGGGGGATGCGCCGTACTCGTGGCTGTAGAGCCTATGGAGTATGGCCGATAGTCCCGTCTTCGTGACGCCCGTGTATGCGGTGTACTCCTGGTCCTCTGCGCCGACGAGCGCCGTGGCGACCGCCTCGGGGAGGAGGTCGCTCATCTTCTCGACGCCCCCGACGAGGACCCAGTCGCTCATGCCCGAGGCGACGGCCTTGACGCCCTCGTGGAAGGCGACTCCGCCGCTGGCCTGTCCTGCCTCGATCCTGACTGCGGGTAGCCCGGGTCTGCCGATGGCCTCCGCCATCATGGCTCCCATGCCTATCTGTCCTTGCAGGTGTGCCCCCATCATGTTGGCGACGTAGAGGTGCTCGACTTCGGTGTGCGCCGCGTCCTTCAACGCGCCCAGCGCCGCCTCGGCGAAGAGTTCCTTGACGTTCCTCTCCCAGGGCTCGCCGACCTTGGTGAATCCTATTCCGGCTACTGCTACCTTCCTCATGCTATTATCTGCCCCCTGTGGCGCAGGTACGTCGCGTAATCCACGTACTTCCGCCTCTCTATGTAGCTCTTGACCTTGGGACCGCCGCGGCGCTGCTTTATCGGCTCACGCACCTTCCAGACGAAGGCGTCGCTACCGGAGCCGCTGCCGTAGCTGACCATGAATATCTTATCACCGGGCTCGGCGATGTCCAGCGTGGCTGCGAGTCCCAGCGGACTCGAACCCGCGTAGGTGTTGCCCACGACGGGGGATACAAGGCCGGGGTTGATCTGGTCCATGCTGAATCCGAGCATCTTGGCGACGTTGATCGGGAACTTTGCGTTGGGCTGGTGGAAGACCGCCCACTTGAAGTCGGCGGGCTTATAACCCGTCTCGGCGAGCAGCGCCTTGCCCGCGCCTGTGATGTGCTTGAAGTATGCGGGCTCACCGGTGAACCTGTTGCCGTGGCGGGGGTACATCTCCTTCGGCCTGCGCCAGAAGTCGGGAGTGTCCGTGACGAAGCTGTACGAGGCTTCTAGCTCGGCGACGCTCTCCTCGGCTGGGCCGAAGAGGTATGCGGCGCCTCCGCATGCGGCGGTGTACTCGAGCGCGTCCATGGGTTTCCCCTGCGCCGTGTCGGCGCCTATGCCCATGGCGTATTTCTGCATACCGCTGCCGACGAGGCCGATGCAGGTTTGCATGGCTTCGGTGCCCGCCTTGCATGCGAACTCGTAGTCAGCGGTGGATACACTGGGTGTGGCGCCGATGACCTCGGCGACTATCGTGCCCGAGGGCTTGACGGCGTACGGTTTCGACTCGGTGCCGACATAGACGGCTCCGATGAGCGCCGGGTTGACCCCCGAGCGCTTGACCGCCTGCCTCGCGCACTCGACCGCGATTGTGATTGTATCTTCGTCGAGTGCCACCACGGCCTTCTCCTCGACGGGTTCCCCCGATGTGCCCCACATGCGGTTCACCTCGGCCGCCTTGAGCCTGTACATCGGCACGTAGGCGCCGTAGCCCGCTATGCCGACCCTTATGAGAGTCTTCAACTGGTCCAACCTCTCCGGAAACTTGGAGATAGGTTGGCTGTTTTCTATATAAGCGAATCGACAGGGATCGAATGTGTCTTCGACGGGAGACGATTACCGGGTCAGGTAAACGTCCCTCACGGCGCCGAGCGACTTGAAGGTCGCCTTGAGCGAGTAGGGGCGCTCGAACTGGCAGACAAGCCCCTCCCACGGGTCGCCGACCACCTCGTAGCCGTCGATCCGGCCGACGCCGAGGCGCGCCGCACCCGCGACGTGCCCAATCTCATCCGGCTTGAAGCCCATGAGCCTGCAGCAGAGGCTGTCCACTGCGACGACGTCTGTGCCCGCCACGAGGACGCCCATCTCCCGCGGGTTCCCCACGACAGGGCCGTTGCCCTCCATGCAGGTCATACCGTCCACGATCGTCATGTCCGTCCTGATCGTCTTCGCCAGATCGGGGAGGACCACGTCGAGCCTCTTATGCAGTCGGCTCTTCTTCGCCTCCTTGAAGCAACCGTAGAGGTTCTTTATGCCGAGTGTGACCGTGGTGTGAGCGCAGGTCTTCATCTTGGCGAGGTTGAGGACGTAGTCGGCCTCCAGCATGGTCTTTGGGATCATGATCTCGGTGTCGGCGACGCCGTGTGGGACGCACTCGTCGGCGCTGAGGTTGAGGAACTTGACTCCCCACTCATCGAGCTTCGCCATGAGCCCCGAGTCGCGCACACGCTTGTCGCCGGTGTCCGCGATGTTGTCGGACTCAACGATGAGTGGTTCGCAGCCCTTCTCCCTGACCATCTTTACGACGGTCTCGATTATGGCGAAGTCGGTGAGCACCATGCCGCTGGGGTTCTTGGCGTTGCAGACGTTCGGCTTGATGACGACCCTCATGCCCTTACTGATCTTTAGGCCACCTGCCAGCTCCACCGCCCTCCTAGTCGACGCCTCGACGTAGTCTACCTTGACGAGGGCGACCTTGGCCACGCTACTTCACCCTGGGGGCGATCCTGTCCCCCATCTCCTTCATGACGCGGAGCATGGCGATCTCGTCGTCTATTGTAATCCTCGGCTCGCCGCCGCCGTGGACGAGCTTATCCAGATGCCTGTATTGCTCCGGGAAGCTAGGGTGTTTGAACTGGATGAGGTCGAGATACCAGTCGAAGCCTCGCTCGCTCGTCTTCGTCTTCTTGCCGTCTACCTCTACGGTGTAACTGTGGGGGTTTATGGCGAAGTCGCTCGTTATCTTACCATTCTCCCCCTCGATGGCGACGGCAAACGTGGGAAGGGTGCGCGTCCAACTCGCAGTGCAGTCGAGCATGACACCCTGCTCCGTCTCAAGGACGGCGTGCAGGTTGTCACAAACGTCGTACTTCTTGCAGACGCCCGAGACTTCTTTCACGCTGCTTGCCTTCCCCGCGACTATGCCCGCGACGCTTAGTATGTGAGGCATCACGTCCTCGACGATACCGCGGGGGTCCTTGGTGCGGAAATCAGTCTTCGAGCCGTACATGCCGAGGTTGTTCTCGAAGTTGAGCTTGACGCCCTTCACGGCGCCGATGGTGCCTTGCTTCACCTTCTCCTCCACCCTGTAGAGGGCGGGGGTGTAGACGTAGTTGTGTGCGGGGAGGACGACGAGACTGCCCTTCGCCTTCTTTATCCTCTCGCACCCCTCCACTGTCTGGGCGAGGGGCTTTTCACAGAGCACATGCTTCCCAGCGGCGAGTGCCTCGATGGTCATCTCCTCGTGGAACCGCGGCGGCGTGTTTATAGCGACGGCCTCGACCTCCGCCTTGGCGAGAAGCTCGTGGTAGTCCCCACAGGCGTGGCTGACACCGGTCGCGCCCTTCGCCTCGGAGAGATTCTTATCAACCTTATCAGAGACGCTGACGAGCTCCACGACGCCTGAGTCATCTATAGCCTTGAGGTGGAACATCGTGGTGACTCTGCCGCAGCCGATTATACCGAGGCGTAGCAT
>DUKA01000126.1 GCA_013329615.1 Candidatus Bathyarchaeota archaeon | reverse complement strand
GGATGCTTTTTAAGACACGCGCCACACACACCTACGTAACCGATGCCCGAAGAAGTAAGAACCAAGGACGCCCTCAAAGGCCGAGCCATAATCTGCATGATGAAGACAAACGTACACGACCACAAAGTATACCGAGTCAGACTCGACGAACTCAAAGCACTCGTCCAAGCACTCGGGCTAGAGGTCGTCGGCGAGGTCGTCCAGACACGCTACCGCCCATTCGAAAAATTCTGCATCGGGAAGGGAAAAGTCGGCGAGATAAGAAAACAGGCTGAGAAACACGACATCCAACTGGTCGTATTCTACAACCTGCTAAAAAGCAGTCAGAAACTCAACCTCATACAAGGAACAGGCTGCGACGTCATCGACAGATACGAGTTAACCCTCGAGATATTCGACCAGATGGCGTCGGACAACCTGAGCAAGCTCCAGATAGAATCAGCGAGGCTGGAGAAGCTCGCACCATTCTACAAGCTCTCCTCAAACCTGCATTTCACACACGACCGCCCATTCTTCCACAGCGGAGGCGAGTACGGCTTCCGCGGGCAACTCCGGGAAATATCCCGGCGCCAATCTGACATCAAGGAAAAGATACAGGACCTAGTCGTAGAGAAGAAACAACAGATTGAGAACCGCAAGAAGCTTGGTTACCCCACGATCTGCGTCGCCGGCTTCTACAACGCGGGGAAAACCAGCCTATTCAACGCCCTCACAGGTGAACACAAGCCAGTGAGCAACCGCCCATTCACCACTCTCAGCAGCAAGTACTCGAAACGCTACATCGACCCCGAGACGACGGTCATGTTCATAGACACGATCGGCTTCGTCCTCGACCTCGACCACCGACTCATCAAGAGCTTCCAGATCAACTTCGAGGACATCCGGAGCGCCGACGTCGTCATCCTGCTCTTCGAGATAACCGACCCCCCGCTCACGCTGAAGCTCAAGCTCGGCGAGGGCATCAGCCTGCTACGCGACATCGGCGTCCCAGCGGAGCGCGTCATCCTCGTATTCAACAAGATTGACAAGGCACCCACAGACGCGGCGAACTTAATAGCGGAGGAGCTGAGCCTCGACCACTACGACCTACCGTGGACAACCGTGTCCTCGGAGAAGAGGACAAACATCAAGGGGCTACTCGATCTGATCGCGTGGAAGATCAAGGAACTAAAGAACAAGCCCTCGCCACCCGAGCCGGACATTAAGATAGAGGAACTGCCCGAGGAGAACCCCGAGGAGGTCGTGGGCGACCTTGACCCTGAAGACGAAGAACCGGACGAGAGCTGAAGAGGCACTCTCCCGGGTCGTATCCTCCCCCCTAACATGGACCCCGCGGAGGGAAGATCCATTCAAGACGCTTATCCGAACCATCCTGAGCCAGAATACTAGCTGGCAAAATGAGGCGACCGCGTACGGGCGCCTCGAGGAAACGATTGGCGTAACACCCAACAAACTCTCAACAGCTAAAACATCCGATATAGCCAAGGCGATAAAACCCGCCGGAATGTACAACCTCAGGAGCAAGACCATCAAACGGGCCGCAGCGGACATCATCGAGAGATTCGACGGCGACCTTGCCCCAATTGTCTCAAAGCCTTACCCAGAGGCACGTGAGACACTCATGACCCTTCCCGGAGTGGGTGAGAAGACAGCGGACGTCGTGCTACTCTTCAACGCTGGAAAACAGGTCCTCCCGGTTGACCGTCACATCGCACGCATCACCAAGCGGCTCGAACTGGTCCCAGAGAGTGCCAAGTACGACGAGATACGAGGCGCACTCGAAGAAGCGACACAACCAGACGCTTACCTCGACGCCCACATCAAACTCATACAGTTTGGGAGAGACACGTGCAGGGCGCAGAACCCAAGGTGTTCCACATGTGCACTCAACGACCTCTGCCCCTACCCACGACGAGCCCAACCAATACTCCCCATCACGAAACACCCCGAACCAATGCCTGAAACACAAAAACGACCCCAATAAGCGATTATCCGCCAATATACGAATCATTTAAATGTAGGACTCGCTGATTCTTTACAGCTATCGAAAATAAGGAGAGGCTACGATGCCTAGGCCACGTTCACCTAGAAAAGGATCAAAGTCATTCTATCCTAGACGCAGGGCAAGCCATTTTAATGGACGCATCCAGCATTGGCCGGATGTAACAGAGGGCCCCCAGCTCCTAGGCTTCGCAGGTTACAAGGCGGGGATGACCCACCTCTATCAAGTAGAGGACAGGGCCAAGGTCCCCGAGTTCGGTCAGGAGGTAAAGGTCGCCGCAACAGTCATCGAGGCGCCGCCCATGCTTGTATGCGCTATACGCTCCTACAAGGAGACGTACGACGGATACAAGGTACTGACCGAGGCGTGGATGATAGAGCCCACCAAGGACATCATCAAGGCGACCAAGGTCAAGAAGACCAGCGACGCTGCCAAGGAACTAGAGAAGCTCACCTCAACAAAGGACAAGGCGAAGGAGATCAGAATCCTCGCCGCCACACAGCCAAAACTCGCCTCACTCGAGAAGAACATCCCCGACCTCATAGAGATCAAGGTCGGCGGAGGAACCCTCGACCAACAACTAGAGTACGCCAAGGGACTACTCGGCAAAACCGTCTCAGCGTCACAAGTCTTCAAACTCGGTGAAACCGTAGACCTCTCCGGCGTCACGAAGGGCAAGGGATTCCAGGGCCCCGTAAAGAGGTTCGGTATCCGCATCCTCCAGAACAAGTCCCGCAAACAGATCAGGGCCGTAGCGTCAATCGCCCCTGTAGCACCTAGGACGATCCACCCACACGTAGCACGCGCAGGCCAGATGGGATCCCATCAACGCGTCGACTTCAACAAGCGCATACTGCTTCTTGGAAACGAAGGCGCAAAGGTATCCCCAGCCGGCGGCTTCAACAGATACGGTCAGGTCAAGAGCGAATACATTGTCATCAAGGGAAGTGTACAGGGTACACCCAAGAGGCTCATCCGTATGAGGAAGAGCGTCAGGGACAGCACCTACCCGAAGACAGCACCCCAGGTCACATACGTAGCAACCGAGTGGGGTAAGGAGAAGACTCAGCAATGAAGGTCCCAGTTCTAAACCTGGCAAACGAAAAGATCGACGAAATTGATCTCCCCAAGGTATTCGAGACCCCACTGAAGCCAGAAGTCATAAGGAGAGCGGTCATCGCACAGCAGAGCCACGACTTCCAGCCACAGGGCAGAGACCCGATGGCGGGAAAGCACAACACTGCTCTCAGCAGGGGAACGGGCCACGGACAGGCAAGACTCCCGCGCCTCAAGCAGAGTGGTAAAGCCGACTTCGCCGTACAGGCAGTTGGAGGCCACCTCGCGACCCCCCCACGATCAGAGAAAGTCCTAGTCAAGAGAATCAACAAGAAGGAGCGCCGCCTCGCCATCAGGTCCGGCATCGCAGCGACAGCCAACAAGGAGATAGTCGCCGCACGCGGGCACAATATCGAAGGCGTCGCCCAGCTACCTCTCGTCCTCGACGACGCCCTCGAAGGCGTCCAGAAGACGAAGGAAGTACAGGACCTCTTCACAAAGATCGGCATCTGGGCCGATGTAGAGCGCGCCGACCGCAAGGGCACACGCGCCGGAAGAGGCAACATGAGGGGAAGAGGCAAGAAAATCGGCAAGGGACCACTCATCGTAATCAACGAGGACAAGGGTGTCAGCAACGCGGCGAAGAACCTGCCCGGCGTCGACGTAACCGTCCTCAGAAACCTCAACGCTGAACTACTCGCTCCCGGAGCAAACGCCGGAAGGCTCGTCGTCTGGGCCAAGTCAGCCTTCAACGCCCTCGACGAAACTTGGGAGGAATAAACATGCAATCACACGACGTCATCAAGTACCCCACAATGACAGAGCGCAGCGTCTACATGATCGAGAACGAGAACAAACTCGTCTTCATAGTACACCGCGAAGCAACAAAAAGCCAGATCGCCGCAGCCATAAAGGACCTCTACGAGGTCGAGGCAAAGGAGATCAACACACTCATAGACAGACAGGGCGAGAAAAAGGCGTTCATAAAGCTCAAGGAAGGCTTCAGCGCCTCAGAGGTAGCAATCAAACTCGGAATACTGTAGGTGTGGATGAATGGGAAAACGAATAAAGGTACAACGACGCGGACGCGGGACTCCCGTGTTCCAGGGTGCACACACAGGCAAGGTAACACAGGCAAGATACCCCGCAATATCTACCGAGTCTCTACGGGGAACCGTCAAGGACATCATCCACGAGTCCGGCCGCGTAGCCCCCCTTCTCGAGATTCAACTCGCGAATGGTGAAACATTCTACTCAGCAGCCCCCGAAGGCACATACGTGAAACAGGAGATCGTCATAGGCGCAGACGCACCACTCGAAGTGGGCAACGTCATACCCCTCGGAAAAGTACCCGAAGGAACACTCGTCAACAACCTAGAACTACAACCCGGCGACGGCGGAAGAATCGTCCGCGCATCAGGCGCGTACGCGACGGTGATCGCTCACAACTTGGGCAAGACCGTCGTGAAGCTTCCCTCAAAGAAGAGCATACAGCTCTCAGCCGAGTCCCGAGCAACGATAGGAATAATCTCCGGCGGAGGACGCCTCGAGAAGCCATACCTTAAGGCCGGTGAAGGTCACCACGCTGCGAAGGCAAACAATAAGGTCTACCCGATCGCACACGGCGTAAAGATGACAGCCGCGAGCCACCCACACGGTGGTGGTCGCCACAGGCGCCCAGGTAAATCCACGACCGTCGGTCGCAGGTCACCTCCGGGTGCAAAGGTCGGCCTCATCGCCGCGAGGACCTCGGGCAAGGGCGGATCGAAGCGCCAGAGGTCTCTCTAACCAACACGATTAAATAAAGCGAAATGATGGAGTGAAGACGAATGCCAAAGAACTTCCAGTACAGGGGTAGAAGCGTCGACGAGCTCAAAGCCATGTCCATGGACGAGTTCATAAACCTCCTACCGAGCCGCATGAGGAGAAGCCTACGCAGGGGACTCAGCAACGAGCAGAGGATCGTACTAGAGCGCCTAAGGCTTGAAGATGGCAAACCCATAAAGACCCACGCACGAGACATGGTCGTCCTACCAGAGATGGTTGGAAAGACTATCCTCGTGCATAGCGGCCAAGAATTCGTCGAGGTCAGGATCAACGAAAAGATGCTCGGTCACTACCTGGGTGAGTTTGTTATAACAAACAAGCTTGTCCGCCACGGTAAGCCAGGCATCGGTGCGTCCAGAAGCTCGATGTACATCCCACTGAAGTAGGTTTACTTCAGTTTATTTTATTCATTTTCAACTTTCAAATATAACTGCATAGATATTATTCACGATTCTTCTTCCCTATAATACTCAAAAAAACACTCAAAAAACACCTCACAACCACTCACAAGAATACACCTATAATATAGTACGATCTAATCGCTTCCCCCCCGAATTTAGATAACGTTTTTATATAAAGTCCCGATTTCAAGTAAGGCGAACGGTGCGCATATGCCATCCTGGAGATACTCGGTCACAGGTCTAGATCCGGACAAGACAGCAATAGCCAGCGGTAGGGATCTCAGAATAAAACCAAAGGCTGCCAGAGAGATCTGCAATTACATTAAAGGTATGAAACTTGAGAAAGCTAAGGAGACTCTACAAGAAGTCGTCGAGCTCAAGAAGCCAGTACCATACCACAGGTACAACAGAAAGGTACCTCATAGAGCAGAGGCTCAAGGCTTCGACTCGGGTAGATACCCGCAGAAGGCTGCTGGAGAGATCATAAGAGTCCTAGACGCGGTGAAGGCGAACGCCGAGTTCAAGGGGCTGGACACCGAACATTTAAAAATCACACACATCGCGGCACATAGGGGCCGCAGAATTAGGAAGTTCATACCGCGGGCCTTCGGAAGGGCATCGCCATATTTCAGGCACCTAACCCACATCGAGGTCGCGGTTGAGGAAGTGTAATTTTGTCAGTAGTCAAGAGAATCATCCGGGATAACAAGGAGCGCATGGCGGTCGACGAACTCCTCTCGAAGGAGTTCGAGGAAGCCGGTTACGGCGGAATCACACTCACAAAGACGCCACTAGGCGCCCAGATCAACCTATTCACTATGAGACCTGGAAGGGTGATCGGTAAGAGAGGCAGAGCGATCAAGGACGCCTCCGAGAAGCTCGAGACCAAGCTCGGCTTGACCAACCCCCAGATAACCGTAGTGGAGATCGAAGTTCCGGAGCTCAACCCCCACATTATGGCGGCACGTGTAGCCAACGCCCTCGAGCGTGGCGTACACTTCCGCAGGAGCATCTTCTGGAGCCTCCGCAGGATCATGGACAGTGGCGCCCTAGGATGCGAGATCATACTCAAGGGCCCCATTAGGAGCGCGAGGGCCCGATTCGAGAAGGTAAGCGAGGGATACATCCCAAAGGCGGGAGAACCCTCCAAGAGGTGGCTGCGTCACGCAACGATCCACGTCAAGCAGAAGCGTGGAATACTAGGCGTAACCGTAAACATCATTCCACCGGACGCAAAGTTCCCCGATAAAATCACACTCAAGGACCTTCCGGAGATCGAGTACCCCGAGGAAGAGGTCTTCATGCCCGAGGGCGTCGAACCCGACGTGGAGATAACTCCAGCTGTGGAGCCTGTTGCTGAGACAACTGAGCAACCCGCAGCACCGGTCGAGGTACCTGTCGAGGCGAAGCCCGAGGAAGCAGTAGAGTCTGCCCCAGCCCCAGTCGAGCCCGAGGCCCAGCCCGTAGAGGAGAAGGTCGAGGAAGAGGTAAAGACTGAGGAAGAGAAGCCAGACGAGGAGAAGAAGGAGGAAAATTAGTTGCCGGTAATAAGACTCGACGAGATCAGGGAAATGACCCCCGAAAAGAGAAAGGAGAAGCTCGAGGAGATTAAGACTGAGCTCTCCAAGATAAGAACCCTCATTAAAGCGGGTGGCTCTGTTGAGAACCCAGGAAGGGCGAACGCCCTCAAAAAGACAGTTGCGAAGATAGAGACAGTCATAAACGAGGAGGCGTCCAAGCAGTGACGCCGGTAACCGCTGATAACGTAACCCGCTACGAGCTCATCGGGCTCGATGCGAGGATCAGCGGTGCCAACAACAAGAGTCAGAATAGAATCAAGGGATTAATCACAGCAGAGACACGCAACACCCTTACGATAAGCTGCGGAAAAAAGGAGAAGACCGTAGCGAAGGAGAGCGCGTCGTTCATTTTCAACCTTGGCGATACCTCGGTTGAGGTAGAGGGGAAGACCCTCATCGGTCGACCAGAAGACCGCGTAAAGAAAAAGCCTAAGAAAGATTGGTAGGGCGAAAGAGTTTTGATGAGCCTAAAAAGACCCGAGAACGAGTGTAGTGACCCAGACTGCCCATTCCATGGCTCCCTAGCGGTGAGGGGGCGGGTATTGGACGGTGTGGTGGTTAGCGACAAGATGACAAAGACTGTCGTTATCCGCATCGACTACACCAGATTCAACAGGAAATACGAGCGCTACGCGCGAGCGAGCAGCCGCATCACCGCACACAACCCCCCATGCATAGACGCGAAGAGAGGGGAACGGGTCCGCGTTGCCGAGTGCAGACCACTCAGCAAGACCAAGTCCTTCTGCGTCGTAGAAAAACTGGCCGAGGAGGCGTAAATAAATGAGTAAGAGAACAGGGAAGAGAAAGATTACGCCACGGCGCAAGATAAGCGGAGGTCTGACTTCAGGCTCCGTCTTCGTCTGCGCAGACAACAGTGGCGCACGCGTTCTCCGACTCATCCAAGTCTTCGGTTACAAAGGACGCCGCCGCAGGCTCCCAGTAGCCAGCGTAGGTGACCTCTGTATGGTCAGCTGCCGAGAAGGCACGCCCGAGATGAGGCGCCAGATGTTCAACGCGGTCATAGTACGCCAGAGGAAACCATACCTCAGGAAAGATGGCACGTGGATCCAATTTGAGGATAACGCCGCCGTCATCCTGACACCCGAAGGCACGCTGAGAGGCTCAGACGTAAAGGGCCCTGTCGCCAAGGAGGCGGTGGAGCGCTTCGCGAGACTCGGAACAACTGCGAGGATGGTCGTCTAATGAACAAGGTAGGCAACACAAAGCCCTCCACGGTGAGGAAGCAGCAGAAAAATGCACCCGCCCACCTCAGGAGACGATACATCTCCGCGCCCCTCTCACCAGCACTCAAGACGCAGTACGGGGCGAGGACATTGACCGTCGTTGAGAACGACACGGTAACAATCACAAAGGGCGACCGAAAACTCGCAGAGGGCAAGATACTGAGGGTAAACACAAACGACTGTAAAGTCTACATCGAGGGCATCACGAGGACACGCCTTGATGGCTCAACAGTCCAGATCCCAGTACGCGCAGAAAACGTAATGATCACGAAGCTCAACCTCGACGACGACAGGCGCAAAGACATTCTCGAGAGGAAGGGCTTCAAGAAGAAGGAGGAGTAGAAATGGGGAGAAAAGGACCAACTCGACACATGAAGAGGCAGATGGCGCCGATGTTCTGGACTATTAACAGGAAGGCGAACGTATGGTCCATCAACACAAGCTCTGGACCACACAACTTCGGCAACTCCATCCCAATCACGGTTCTACTCCGTGACATGCTCAACTACGCCACGACGCGCAGGGAAGCCGCAATGATCACCAAACAGGGCAAGATCAAGATCGACGGCAAACCCCGCCTCGACGACAAGTTCCCAGTCGGGCTCATGGACGTTAT
>DUKA01000163.1 GCA_013329615.1 Candidatus Bathyarchaeota archaeon | reverse complement strand
CGTCTGCGGCGACCACCTGCAGATGTGCGAGTGGAGGAAATACCCCTCCCCTATGACACAGAGTCTCATCGACAACGACGTGGAGCAGGAGGCGATAGACGCCCTCATGCACACCATGGAGGGCAGCGTCGAGTCGTACCGCCGCTACCTGCGCCTCAAGGCGAAGCTCATGGGGCTCAAGAAGCTTGGCAACTGGGACATAGTCGCCCCGCTACCCAAGGCCCCCGAGAAGAAGTACACGTGGGAGGAGTCCCGCAGGGAGGTCGTCGCCGCCTACAAGAGCTTCGACCCCGAGTGGGCGGCGTGGGTCGACGAGATGTATGGGCGCCGCCACATAGATGGCGAGGTACGCAAGGGCAAACGCAGCGGAGCCTTCTGCGCCACGTGGCTCGCCGGCAAGAGCGCTTACGTGCTGCAGAGCTTTAACGGACAGATGGGCGACGTCTACACCCAAGCACACGAGCTGGGACACGCCGTCCACGCCTACCTCGGCGGGCGCAACCAGAAGCCCTCCAACTATGAGATAGGCAGCTGCATAGCCGAGTGCGGCAGCGTCTTCGGCGAACTGCTCCTCACAGACAGGCTCCTCGCCGCAGTAAAGACGATGGAGGAGAAGCAGGCGGTCATCGCCACCGTCCTCGACGAGTTCGGCATGGCAGCCTATCAAGTCAGCGCACGCGTCTTCTTCGAGAAGAGCATGTACGACGCCATCAAGGCGGGGAAGTTCCTAGACGGGGAGACAGTCTCATCATTGTGGACGGCGGGGCGCGACAAGATATACGGCGACGCCGTCGAGTGGCTCCCCGAGATGAAGTGGGAGTGGACCATGAAGGTACACTACTACATACCCAACTACCGCTTCTACAACTATCCATACGTCTACGCGCAGCTCTTCGTCTTCGCCCTCTATCGCCTCTACAAGGAGCAGGGCAAGGCATTCGTACCAAAGATGAAGACTCTACTTGCTGCAGGGTCAAGCAGAAGCCCAACCGAACTAGCTAAGGATATTGGATTCGATGTCACTAGCGAAAATTTCTGGCGTAAGGGAATCCAGCAATTTGAGGAACTGGTTGATCAGCTAGAGTCTACAATGTAGGGACATTAACAATTTCCTTCATTAAGCAGATCCGATTCAATTAATGGTATGAACGGCTCGGTAGAGAATGCAAGACTGAAATTCTCTGTAGTAATGCCTGTTCATAATGAAGAGCGTAATCTGCGCTTCAGCCTACCGAGCTTATTCAATCTGGGACCTGATGAAGTCGTATTTGTTTTGGATAATTGCACAGATGGAAGCAGGCAGTTAATCGAACATTATGTAAAAGAGATCAATTATAGCGGAAATATAAAATTCCTTAGAGTGCAGAGCATTCCTAAGGATTGGAATTATAGAGTAGCCTATCTATTCAGGCTTGGATACAGAGCAGTTAGGAACGACGCTATACTAACAACGGCTGCCGACATAATCATGGATCAGGACGTCCGAAAATATATTGAGGAATTCGGAAAAAACAATGTGAAAATAGTCTCATTCGGATTAAAACCATATCCCCTAGATCGTGTCTATTTCGCCAGAAAACTCATCAGTGTAATCTTGCCCAGATCAACATTTAGTGGGGTTTTCTTATTTTCAAGAAAGGCTTGGCTTGAGAATGAGAAGGAGGAGGACGCCAAGAAGGTTTACAGAGCCCAGGACACATTGATGTTCCGATCGATAAGGAGAAGATACCCGGCTCGCCACTATTGGACTAAATCACTCCACCTAAGATCGCGAACCAATGAGTCAAACTACTACTACACGAGGGGACAGGTCAGCTACCAGGTAACAAAGCGAAGCTCATTATTCGTTTTCCTCTCAAGTATCGTGTACCTACACCCGAAGATGTTCGTAGGATACCGACATGCTAAACAAATGAAGATCAAGAGAGTAAGCCTCTAAAATTCTCTCGACATAGGATTAATAATAGTAGAGAAAATGGCGCCCTGGCCGGGATTTGGACCCGGGATCTTTCGGGTGACAGCCGAACATACTAGGCCGGACTATACTACCAGGGCACGCGCCATGCAAATGAAGGGGGTTTCTATATTAAACTTTACGGGGGCTACTTATACTCTTTAGCGATGAGCATCGTCGCCGTCAGGAGTATGTCGGGGATCCCCCTCAACTTGTCCACGATAAGCTTGTCGAGGTGGTTCATGTCCTTCGCCTTCACCTTGAGGATGAGGTCGAACTCCCCGTAGATGGCGGCCGCCTCCTCGACTTCGCTGAACTTGAGGACCTTCTCGCAGACAGCGTCCTCGGTTCCGGTCTTTACGTTGATCATGATGTATGCCTTTACAGACATGCTACATCACCTCTCCCCCGGGGCATAGAGGGTTAAAACAGTTACCCTAGCCGGAGGAGACGCCCCCAGCCGTGACGAGACACGCTTCAGCAAGATTACTAGGGACGCGCTCGTTACTACCGTCCCCCGTGGCGATGAATTATCTCCGCTTTATTCCTCGTAGCAATACGTCATATGCCCAGATACTAAGCCTTTGAAAACTGTCTGATCAAGAGAGCCGAAATGATTACGACGATGATATCTACTATGATGGCCCAGATGGTCCAATCAGGGTAGACGAGCAACGTTATTCTAGTCGTCGGACCGTCGCCGACCTTTACGTCATATTGGACACTCGAAATGGGGTTCATGTATGGGTTCAAGGACTTTGGGTATACAACGTCGCTGGGTATGGGCTTGGGGGCGGAGAATGGGTTTACGATCAATACAGATGCGTTGGGGAACGTCGTGTTCGCCGAGACGCTTTTTCTTATCTCATCCGCCTTCATGATGATGCCGATGCTCGATATCGTCGTCCCGTTGACGACTACGGGGACCGTACTTGACTCCTCCATTCCCGCGGCTTTTGTGGCAACGATCGTGAAGCGTGCTGCCCCATAGTTGGGAGGGGTCGAGATCACAACGTTGGCGATGTTGACCTGATTGATTTCGATCTCTGCCTTAGCCATGGGGACTGCGAATGCTGATAATAAAATCGCAAATACGAATAACTGTGTTATTTTCAATTATCTATCACCACGTCTAGTTTACCTATTATCGTTATTTAACATTTACCTCAGTGAGATTCGCCATGGTGGTGTCGATAAAAAAAATACTATTTCAACCCTCTCAGGCATGGATGTGAAAACAGTAACCCTAGCCGGGGGAGACGATCCCCGCCATGACCCGCCCCGCGTCGGTGAGCCTGACGGGGACCCCCTTGTTGTCCCTGTCCCCCGCGGCTATGAGACCAGCGTCGCGGAGCCCCTTCAGGTTCCAGCGGACCGTCGACCGGGGTATGTCGAGCTCCTCCGAGACCCGGTCGATGAGGGTCGTGTAGAGGGTGTCGCCCTTGACCTCCGCGACTATCCGGAGCATCGTCCTCTGCTTCTCCGTGAGCCTACGCGCCGAGGCCGCCTCAAGGGCGCCCTCCATGGCGTAGAGCTCGCGGTAGTGCTCCTTGAGCGACTCCTCCAGGGAGTCGACGTTCTTTACCAATCGGTTGTAGCCGATTCTGTCTGGGTTTGTTTTCCCGAATCTGGATAACTCCCTCTTTAGCTCGTTGAGGGTTTGTACTAGGTTCTTTGATTCGGGAGTCGGGTAGAATCCAGCCTTAGCGCTGGAGGAAACGTTCACCGGACATTCTTGCTCCCGCCTCGGTATGCGTCACCCTGCGTTTAAAAGGTTTTGTCGCCGAAGCACTTGATGACTGCCTTGGCTACGTCTTTCGTCTTGGCGTTGCCCTTGAGGTCTGGTGTGAGCACCTTGCCCTCCTTGAGAACCTCGACCACGCTAGCTTCGAGAGCCTTCGCCGCCTTCTTCTCACCGAGCCAATCGAGCATCATGCCCGCGCTGAGCATCTGTGCGATGGGGTTGGCGATGCCCTTGCCGGCGATGTCGGGTGCGCTACCATGGACGGGCTCGAAGACAGCCATTTTGTCGCCGATGTTCGCAGAGGGGGCTAGACCCAAGCCACCCACAACACCCGCAGCCAAGTCGCTAAGTATGTCACCGAAGAGGTTCGTCGTCACGACGACATCGAACCTCTCGGGGTACATGACCATCTTCATGGCGCACGCATCAACGATCTCCTCGTTGTAGGCTATGTCCTTGTACTTCGCGGCGACTACCTGACAACTGTTCTGGAAGAGCCCGCATGTCGTTTCGAGCATGTTTGACTTGTGGACGCATGTGACCCTCTTGCGTCCCTCCCTCTTCGCGAGTTCGAAGGCGTACTTGGCGATTCTCTCGGATGCTTGGCGCGTGATAACTCGTGTGGCGATTCCCCAGTCGGGTCCACCGTCTTGTATCCTCTTGTAGAGGCACTCCGTGTTCTCGCGGACCATCACCATGTCCATCTGCCCCTTCACGTTGGGGACGTTCGGGTAGACCTTGGCGGGTCGGATGTTTGCGTAGAGGTTTAGCCTCTGACGGAGGGGAATTATCACCTCCTTCGCCGTAGCTCCCACCGCCGCGAAGAGGCATACATCCGAAGCCTTCACAGCCTCGAACGTTTCCTCAGTCATCGCGACGCCAGTCTCCGTCTTGTACGCGTCCCCCGCCATGTACTCCTTGAACTCGAAGCCGAACTTGCCCGAGCTGTCCTGCATCTCAGTCAACACGGAGACAGCGGCGGACATGACCTCTGGACCGATACCGTCGCCCGGTATGACCGCGACCCTATACTTCATGCTACCACCCACGCACCTGTGAATTATATAACTGATGTGAGCAAAAACCACTGCCCATAATACTTGTGAGAAAAAAGGAGACTCAGAAACTAACGGTTTCGAAGTTGAACCTCTTGCAGGCTGGAAGGTAGATGTCCTCAGGAATGACGACGTTATTGTACGCGCCGTCGTATACGAAACCCGCGGTCAGCAGCAGGTCTACCCGGGACCAGACGATGAAGAGCCAGCTCCCGTCCGGTGTCCTGAGTTGCGCGACGAACGCCATGTCGACTGGTTCCCTGGGCATAGAACAATATGGACCCCCAAGGAATGAACCCGTCACCCTCTCGATTCCCGACCCGGTCCTGTACACTCCAGAGTACTCCATGTTGCTCCAGACGGCGAAGTGGCCGCCCTCGTTCACCCAGCCGCCGACCGCGCCGACGGCGTAGAGATTCAAGACCAGAGCGTGTTCAGCGCCGGATTCGTCGACCCAGTTTACCCTGAGAACCCCGAAGGCGTCCATGTCCTCGGATAGGTAGCCACCGGGGTAGAACCAGTCTACGAGGTTACGCGCCGTCCCCCTGAGCCTTACGCTGCCGGAACCGGGGAGTGAGTAGCCTCCTGTGATAACAGCGCATTCACCCATGGCGTCCCCATGGAATCTGGCGTTCACCCACTCTCCGCCACCTTCTTGGGCATAGACGGTGAGAATCGGCGAAAGAAACACCGTTAGCAATATGGCAAGTGCGAGTGTCCTCTTCGCTAACATAGGCACCCCGAAAGATTAAGTGTCAACGGACATTATTATGAATATGGTTCCAACTTCCGACACTAGCAGAAAAAAGCGAAAAACACTGAAAGCAGAAAGACCCATACCATTACTTACAGAATATTATACTAGAATCAGATGAAACGGGGGGGCGTCAATCCATGATGTTTAACGTAGTGTATACAATCACGACGATCGACGTGATCATATAGTTCGCCCTAATCATCATAGTGGGGATAACCGTTCTATGGGTGACTTGGCACCGGATATTCGCCTACTCCCCGGATAAGCGATACAGGATGAACAGATACACGGAGATAACCGAAGAACAGAAGACGCTTACTTACGAGCCGCGTCCGGAGTTGGGCGGTGTTATAGTATGGAACCCCCTCGAAAATATCACGAGAAAACAGTTCATCCTCGAAAAATGGGCGAGAAATACAAACGTCGAAATAAGTGCCTATATCGATGAATCAATAGAGTAAAAAATGGCTACCACTCCTTCATGTGGCTCTTGAGGTATGGCACGAGGCCGCCCTCGTTTAAGAGCTGCACCATGAAGTCGGGGAGCGGCTTGATCGCAAGCTTCTCCTTCCCGTTGATGGTTATAGTGCCGGCGACGGTGTCGATCTCGACCTCGTCCCCAGTCTTCACCTTAGAGATGCCGGGGCACTCGATGGCTGCGAGTCCCACGTTGAATGAGTTGCGGTAGAAGATGCGCGCGAA
>DUKA01000037.1 GCA_013329615.1 Candidatus Bathyarchaeota archaeon | reverse complement strand
TGGTAGCCCGGAAGAGATTCGAACTCTTGTCAGAGGCTCCAGAGGCCCCGATCCTTGACCGCTAGACGACCGGGCTACTGCCGTTTCATAAACCCGGAGGGATAATATAAGAATACCCCCACCAAAGGCACATTCCACAGCGAGAGCTTACAGCAGTTAATAAATGCAAAACCTTAAATAATCTCTTTATAAGCATTTCTATGCTCCAAGTGATCAGTTTTAACCAGCCTCCTCTTGGGGTGAGGCTCCTGAGATGGACAGCGACCAATCGAGGGATGATCATCCGACGCGGAAAGAAAAGCCACGAAGGCGATGACCGCTGCCCTGAGTGCGGGAGCGGGAACTTGATCCACGACGAGGACTCAGGGGAGATAATATGCGGCAACTGCGGCCTCGTCGTAAAGGACTCCATGATAAATGATGGACCCGAGTGGCGCGCCTTCACCCCCGGTGAGAAGGAGAGCAGAAGCCGCGTGGGCGTCCCCCTCAGCTTCGCAGTCCACGACAAGGGACTAACGACCGTCATCGGCAGGATCGGCAAGGACGCCTACGGGCGAAGCATCCCCCTGAACACGAAGCTACAGATGCTAAGGCTCCGAAAATGGCAGATAAGATCACGGGTACACAGCTCAACCGACCGTAACCTCGCGCAGGCGATGGCGGAGCTTGATAGGCTCTGCGATAAGCTGCATATCCCTGCCAATATCAAGGAGAGGGCCGCCATCATCTACAGAAAGGCGCTCGACACTGGCCTCGTGAGGGGGCGCAGCATATCCGCCATCGCCGCCGCCGCGCTATACGCCGCATGCAGGATAACCCAAACCCCACGCACCCTCAGAGAGATAGCCCGACAGAGCCCCATCGAGAAGAAGGACATAGCACGCTGCTACCGCCTTATGCTGAAGGACCTCAACATATCCATGCCCAAGCCCGACCCGCAACTCAGGGTCCCGAAGATAGCCGCAAAGGTCGGCGTCGGCGAGAAGACTCAGCAAGCAGCAGTCGAGATACTGCGCCGCGCCGAGAAGATCCGCACAACAGCCGGCAAAGACCCCATGGGACTCGCAGCCGCCGCCCTCTATATAGCCTGTGTCATGAACAACGAAAAACGCACACAAAAAGTCATAGCAGACGCCGCAGGCGTCACCGAGGTCACCATCCGCAACAGATACAAGGGTCTCAAGGACGCCCTCGGTCTCGACGTATAACCCTAACCAGAAACCCTAATTCGACAGGCGACGATTTTTTCGGGCATCTTTAAAGATGAATATATATCTCAGAGTACTAATCGGTTGGGAGGGACTCCATGGAGACCAAAGCCAAGACCCTGATCCTGTGTATAGACCAGGATAACGACATAGGGAAGAAGGCCAAGGTCCCCACGCCCATCGTCGGCGCGGAAGCGAACAAGGAAGCAGCGGCGTCACTCGCCATCGCCGACCCCGAGGAAGCCGACTCCAACGCAATGTTCGGCGCCATAAAACTCTACAAGGAACTCATGGTAAAGTACCCCGACGAGGAGTTCCAGGTGGCAACCGTCGCGGGCTCCCAGCAGGGCGGCGTCGAAGCCGACCGCAAGATGGTCGAGGAGCTCAAGGTCGTCCTCGATGCCTTCCCCGCATCCGGCATCGTTTTAGTCACCGACGGATTCGCCGACGACGTCCTCAAGCCAATCCTCCAGACACGCGTCCCCATCACGAGCGTACACCACGTCATAGTCAAACACAGTGAGAGGATAGAGGAGACGTATGCCGTCTTCGGTAAATATCTCCGCATGCTGTTCGACGACCCATACTACTCCCGAATAGCGTTGGGGGTCCCTGGGATACTCCTGTTGATCGTCGGCTTCCTCATCGCCTCGAACCAGCTACAAAACGCCGGACTCGCCGTCGTATACGTCCTAGGAGCCGTCTTCTTCCTCAAGGGCTTCGGGATATACGACCGCATAGTGAACTTCAAGCCGAAGCTCCCGCCACCGGACGAGCAGGTAGTCTACGTCGCCCGCGTAATCGGTGCGATAGTCGCCATAGTCGGTATCTACCAGGGACTCAGCTCCGCTATACTCTACATCCCCGCAGAGGTATCCTTCGGTGACCTATCATGGTGGGCGGGTATGCTGCCCATGTTCTTATCCGTCTTTCTGCTAAAGGGAATAGACCTGATCACCCTAGGCGTCAGCGTCTTCTTCGTCGGAGGCGCGGTATCCAACTATCTACGCAAGGACGAGCGCCTCGCGCAGAACATCGTCAGCCTCAACCTGACCTACTGGGTTCGCATGATAATGATCGAGTCCGCGAAGATACTTCAGGCACCAGAGACCGAGATAAACATCTGGTCCCCTCTGATCTTCTACACGCTCGCCAGCATCATCACCACGATAATAATCGTCTATGTGCTATACCGCCGATACAAGCGTCTCCCCTTCACATAGGGGCGGCGTTAGTCAAGGTTTTATCAAGGAGCCCTACTCCCTACTGTGAAGAGCGATGCTCAAAGACCTTCTAACCGTGGTTGGCGTCTACAAGGTCTACGGGCGTTGGCTCAAGACCCAGCTCAAGAAAGAGGACATGCCCCGCCACATAGGCATCATACTCGACGGGAACCGCAGATGGGCCAAGGGGCAGAAGATGGACCCGTGGGAGGGCCACTGGGCCGGCGGGGAACACGTGAAAGACTTCCTCGAATGGTGCCTCAACCTCAACATAAACACGGTCACCCTCTACGCCTTCTCCACCGAGAAC
>DUKA01000104.1 GCA_013329615.1 Candidatus Bathyarchaeota archaeon | reverse complement strand
CGATGGTTCGGGTTCCAACGACACGGATGGTACGATCGTCAGTTGGGAGTGGTCGTTCGGAGACGATACCACGGGGACCGGGGAGAAGGTCACACACGCCTACGAGGAGGTGGGGACGTACCAGGTTTCGTTGACCGTGAGGGATAATGTCGGCGCCTCGGCGGTTGCGGGGTGGACGTTGAAGGTGGAGAGGCCGCCGAACAAGCCTCCTGTGGCCGACGCCGGCTGCGATCGTAGGGTGTTTCGGGGTGGCGTCGTTGACTTCGACGGCTCCGGGTCGAGGGATCCGGATGGCGTTATGGTGTCTTATTCGTGGGACTTTGGCGACGGCCACTCTGCTACGGGGGCTCGGGTCAAGCATAACTACTCTAGTGCGGGTGTCTTCGACGTCGTGTTGCGTGTCGTCGACGCCGATGGCGCTGTGGCGACGGCGAGTCTTCGGGTAACCGTGGAGACGCCGCCGATTGAACCGTCGTTGACCTTGGAGAGGAGCCTCGGCGCCGGGAGGCACGTCGTAAACGCGACGGAGGACGAGTTGCCCGTCACGGTGATCATGAACTCGACGGGTCCGGTGACCCTGAGTCTGTTCGCGTATCCGTCGAATCCGCACCCGGTCGCGCCGCTGCCTCTCGACGGTGCCTCGGTCTTCTACGACATCTCGGTGAGTAATCCGGACGCCGTGGCTTGGCCGATCTATGTTGAGGTCGCGTATGGTGGGGGGTCGGGGGAGGCCCCGCTTGGCTTGTATTATTTCGACGGCGAGGCCTGGATTCTCTGCTCGACGACTGGGTTTGATGAGGCTCGCGGCGTCGTGTGGGCTTGGCTCACTAGGCTGGAGGCGGCTGGGAGCCCGTTGACGATTGGGGCGGCGACGAGTGTCTCGAATGTCCGCGTCTCGGAGTTGAAGATCTATCCCAGCTTGGTGGTGTCGGGTGAAGGCGTCGGAGTGTCGGTGACTCTGCATAATCTTGGTGTGATGCTCAGCTTCTGCCCCGTGGTCGTGAGGGTGGGTGGTGTCGTCGAGGTCGTGGAGAACGTGACGCTCTCCGCTGGGGCGGTGGAGGTCGTGAGCTTTGAGCTGACGAGGATCACCCCCGGCGTTTACTACGTCGACGTCGCCGGGTTGCTGGGCTCGTTCACGGTGCTGGCGGAGCCGAAGCCAGCGAATATCATCCTTGAATCATTCACGGTGAGCCCAACGAGGCTGTCGCCCGGTGGTCGCGTGGAGGTATCAGCGAAGTTCAGGAACGATGGGGAGGTGGCTGGGGACAGGGTCGTCGAGTTGAGGGTCAACGGGTTGAAGGCGGTGTCGCAGATCGTCAGTCTGCCCGCCGGGGGCGAGACGACCTTCACGGCTTCGTTGACTCTGGACACGCTTGGGGTTCATGCTGTCTCCTTGGCGGGGGAGTCGAGGGAGGTCACAGTCGTGTCATCTGAGCCGCCGGTGCAGGATGGTCCCCTCGGTGGACTGCTTGTTCCTGTTCTCGGCGTAAGTGTCGTTTTGGTCGCCGTTGTGGTATTCGCCGTCTGGAGACGCCGGAAATAGCGAACCCGTCTCCCGGTTGCGGGTGGGGGGTCTATTTATGTATCCGCTGGGTACGCTAATTCTGTCGGCGGGGCTGCTCTGATTTGGCTTCGGGCTTCGGTGATCTTGTCAGGGGCTCGGCGAGGGGCAGCCTGATCCTGATGGTTGGGCAGGTCATCACTACGGTGATCTCGGCGGTCACCATCATCTGGATCGCTAGGGTGATCGGTGACGATAGCTATGGATTGTATACGGTGGCCCTCGTCCCCGTCTCGCTGTTCATGCTCCTGCAGGACCTCGGCGTGAGTCAGGCGTTGATGCGGTTCTGTGCCATGTATCGGCACGAGGGGCGGCCGGGGCTGCGGGGCATCGTCTACACTGGGTTGTTGTTCAGCGGTGTGACTTCGCTCGTTTTTAGTGTGTTGCTCTTCGTCTTCGCGGAGCCGGTGGCGTCGCTCTACCTGCAGAGGCCGGAGGTCGCCTCACTTGTTCAGGCGGCGGCGTTGTCCATCCTGGGGCAGGGTCTCCTCACGACCGTGCAGGCGGTCTTCGCGGGGTACGAGATGATGGCGTTGAGGAGCGTCACACAGATAATCTACTCTGTGGTCCGGGGGGTCGTGGGCGTGGCGTTGACCCTGATCGGGTTTGGCGCGTTCGGTGCCACCCTCTCCTACACCGTGGCGCTGATGCTCTCCGCCCTTGCGGGTGTTGTGCTCGTCTTTGCCTTCATTCGTTTCGGTGTCGGGGGGGAGGGGGCGAGCTTGGCGTCGTTGAGGATGCTTCTGGGTTATGGTTTTCCCCTCTCCTTGGGTGGGATAACCGGTGGCGTGCTCAGCCAGATCTATAACACTTTGATGATCCTCTACGCTTCTACCGATGCGATTGGTAACTATGGGGCGGCTGTGAACTTCGGCGTCCTCGTCACCTTCTTCACGGTCCCCATCGCGACCGTTTTGTTTCCCCTCTTCAGCAAGTTCAAGCGGGGGGATCCTCAGCTTGAGCTTCTTTTCAGGTCGGCCGTGAAGTACACCTCCATGTTGACCCTTCCTGTGGCGTTGGTGATGATCGTGCTCGCCTCGCCTCTTTCGCGCATCGTCTTCACTAGGGATTATCCGCTTGTCCCGCTGTATCTTAGTCTGTTTATCTTGACTTACGCGTTCGAGGGGCTGGGCGGTATATCGCTTAGTAATCTGATCTCTGGGCTGGGTGAGTCGCGTGTCCTGTTGATGTCTAGTGTCTGCACATTTGTCGTCGGTGTCTCCTTGGCGCTTTTCCTCATCCCAAGTTACCAGATAGTTGGTCTTCTCGTCACGATGGTCGTCGCGCCGCGAGCTGGTTGGCTCTATCAGACCCTTTGGGCGCGGAGGAACATTGGGTTGACTGTAGACTGGGGGGCGTCGCTTCGTGTCTATGTTTCGGGACTCGTCGCCTTCGCGGCCTCGTACCTATTGGTTAATGTTCTTGTGCTGCAGGGGTGGGTCGCTCTTGTGGTGGGTGGGTTCACCTACCTCGTCGTTTATGCTCTCGGCTTGCCTCTGAGTGGGGCGTTGAGTCGTGTTGATGTTGGGCAACTTGAGGCGATTGCTGAGGGGATGGGACCTCTGAGGG
>DUKA01000155.1 GCA_013329615.1 Candidatus Bathyarchaeota archaeon | reverse complement strand
ACCCTGTCGGGTGTCCTCGTATGGCTCGTCAAGAAGGGGACGGTTCGCAGGGACAAGGACAAGAAGAGGGGATACCTCTACACAATGAACACGCCGGAGACGAAGTGAATTGCCAAAGATCACCCTCACGGTAAAGACGCAGTTCGGGGACATCCAGGTCTCCGGCGACAACCAGCAGGAGCTACTCAGCGGCCTCGAGTGGCTGACGCAGGAGTACGTTGCCACGCTAAACGAGAAGGTGTCGGGTCTCGTCTCGAAGCAGGCGCTCGACCACCTGAAGGACATAGTAGAGATGAGGCACGACGGCCCGATCCTAGTCTGTAAGGAGCAGATAAGCCATTACGAGGCGATAGGTCTGCTGCTCTACGCGATGAAGGGCTACCAGGCCACTGGGAAGGAGTTGAAGACGTGCCTTAACGAGAGCGGGCGTAAGGTTGTGGTGCCCGCTAGGCTGCACGAGATGGTGAAGAAGGGCGTACTCTTCCGCCCCGAGGGGCGCGGGAGCATCTACAAGCTGACCGCGAAGGGGGTCAACTGGGTAGAGAAGGAGGTTCTGCCACCGATTCGGGAGAAGCAGGCTGCGCTGGCCTAGGGTGCGCCCTCTCGTAGTCCTCGTACATGTCCGAGACCGTCAGCAGCAGGCTCAACACGATCTGTTTGGCGTCGCATGTGTAGCTGCCGTCCTTGAATGGGCTGCGCTGTATCAGGTTCTTCTCCAGCAGCTTTGCGACCGCCCTCTCAGTAGCCTTGGGCGTGAGGTTGAGCTCGGTGGAGAGTTCCTTGACCGACATTGTCCTCGCGTTGCCTAGGAGGTGGAATAGTATCTGGAACTGGCTCGGGGCCTTGCGGAGTTTTAGAAGTGTGTCCGTCCTGTCCCTCAGGTCGGCGAGCTGCTTCTCTGGCATTTCTAACGTGGGCACTTTCTCCCATGTACTTTTAAACGATACCTAGGGGACGCGGGGGGAGTGGTGACCGAAAGTGTCCCTACTTCCTATCCATGTCCCGGTACAGTTTCATTATGAGGTCGTAGGGCGTCACGATGGCGACGTAGCCCTCGGGCCTCGCCTCGACGAGCCCCTGCTTCTTCAACTCCGCGAGGCGCGCCCTAACCGTTGAGCCATTCTCCCCGAGCTCCCCCGCGATCTCCTGAGGCTTCAACACGCTCCCCCTGAAGGCGAGGTGGCAGAGAATCTTGTAGGCGCTCGTCTCGGGCTCGATCTCGTCCAGCTTCTTCTCCGTCTTCATTTCTTGAAGTACTCCTGCATGAGGGTGACGAGTATGGGTCCGAGCTTGTATCTGTAGACGCCGCGGCTGATGGGGTCGACGAGCCCCTTGTTCTTGAGGTTGAAGAGTGCTATGTTGACGGCGTTGACTGTGAGTTTGAGCTTCCCGGCGATCTCCTGGCTCGACATGGCCTCGCCGCTCTCGACGAGGCAGAGGAGCACCTGCTGCTGGCTCTCCGCTCGCCTCAGTCCCTCGAGCTCGTCAGCACCAACCATTCATGTCACTTCTTCGCGAAGATGTAGGAGACGAAGTCCGTGAAGGGCACGCGCGACCTGTATGTGCTGTCTTCCTGCTGCTTGACGTAGCCCTTGTCGAGGAGGCTGCGAAGCGCGGGGCGCACCGTGCCCGCGGCGATGCCCGTCTCCTCGCTGATGGCGTTAGGCAGACTTGCTCCGCGGAACGCTAGGAAAACGAGGACCTTGAACTGCGCCGTGTCCGGTTTGAGCTCCTGCGTCGCCTTCTCGATAAGCTCCACCATTCTACTTAGCCTTCTTCTCCAGCGCCTCGACCCTGTCTATCAGATAGATGACAATGCCCGCGTAGTTGGGCTCATAGTTACCGCGGCCGCTCCTCTGCAGCAGGCCATCCTTCGCCAACTTCGCGAACGCGTCCTTGACGGAGTTATATTTCGCCCCCAGCTTCGCCGCCATCTCCTCGGGCCCGAGCGTCGGGTCTTGGAGGAAGCTACGGAAAACCTTGTCCTTCAGGCTGATTTCCTCGGACATTTGGTTAAAACTGCGCTGAACCTCTTATTAACTTTGTTTTTGACACAGCCGCTCGTGCATCGAACATTATGAGCGTTATAATTTCTCGCTTTATATATAGAATGCCGTTTAGGCCAAATAACGCTCCGAGTCTTCGATCACTTTATATATCTAGGAAAAAATGTGTTGTGTGGGAACGATTCTGGGGGCTATGCGGCGAGTGCTGAGTCTTGAGGAGCGCGCGGGCGTCATCGAGGGCATCAGGAAACCGGGGGAGAGTCTCAGCCTCTCGATAAGGGATCTTCTGCTCAACGAAATTTCGGGGGACGTCACGTCGGAGCAGCCCGAGGTCGCGGCGCTCGCAGCTCGGATCAGGGAGGAGATGAGCATCTTCCCGATGACGAAGCATGAGGTCTTCAAGCGGGTCGCCGGCGTCGACGCGGGCAGTCAGATACTACCGCTCGCCTCAAAGAGATACGGGGTCATCAGCGCACTCGCCTACGGCCTTCCCGGGGGCTCTAAATTTTGGATGCGCCCGGAGTCGATGTCGCTGCCGTACGGCGTCGCGGGGAACAGGTTCGAGGGCATGGTCAACGCGAGGCGTGAGGCGAAGCTCTACGAGACCGCAACTGCGTACCTCGAGGCACACCCCGACACGGAGCTGATGCTCGTCGACGGTCCCCTTGCGTTCAGCGACTGGTGGCGGATGGCTGGATGCCACAAGGATCAGAAGAGGCTGCTCGACGCCGTCAACCGCCTGCTCCGGCTCAGCAGGGAGACCGGCGTCACACTCGCCGGGGTCGTGAAGCGGCCGAGCGCCCGCTACCTACTCTACCACCTCGGACTGCAGGGCGAGACCCAGTTGCCGGACAGCTTCCTGCTGCTCCACGCGTTGAGGCCGGGGGAGAGGACGGACATCTTCTCGCCCAAGGCGGCGCTGGAGCAGGCGAGCAGGTCCGCCGAGTTCATGGGCAACCTCGACGTCCCCGTCTACAGCTTCTACGCGAGGATGACGAGGGAGTGGAGCCTGCCGCCGATAAGGGTCGACCTCCCCGCGCACAGTCTCGGCGGCCTCGACGATGTTGCTGACTACTGCTACGACACGTCGCTTAACAACGGGATACCGCTCCCCATAGTGAAGGCGGACGAGGAGGTAAAGATAAGCCGCCGCTTCATGGCCGAGGTCTACGGCGAGATTCTCAGCAGGGTAAGCAGGCGCACAGGCGAGGTCAGGGGCCTCGCGCCGTACTGGGGTGAGGGCAGATGGATGGGAGCCTGAAGGTAGGGCACACGTACAGCCTGACCGGCGAGTACGCCATCGACAAGATAACGGTCCTGCTCATGCGCGGCCGCGAGCTTGCCAAGGGCGACCTCGTCTACGTCAAGCACCCCAAGAACGGGTCACCCGTCGTCTACCAGGTCGTCAAGGTGTACCCTCACAAGCGCGTTCGCGAGTACGAGGAGGCGCTGCTCACCGAGGGGCGCGTAATCGACGACGCCGAGGACTCGAGCCTGCACGCGGAGGCGTACCAGTGGGGCTGGATGGACGGCGAGGGCAGCCTACGACCGCTAAGGTACCCTCTCTCCCCAAACACGCAGGTCTTCGCCGCGGAGCGCGACCTAGTGGCGAAGTTCACGAAGCCGAACGGCGAGTGGAAGTTCCTACTCGGCACAGACCCTACGACCGACCTCGACGTAGAGCTGGGGCTGTACCCGCTGATAAGGCAGAGTTGCCTCATCTGCGGCGCGGTAGGTACTGGGAAGACGACGACCGCCGTCAGCATGGTGGCGCGCGCCGCCAACGCCAACCCGCCGGTCCGCTTCTTCATCGTCGACAAAGACGGCGAGTACAGCAGCCTCACCGACCGCCTCGGCGCTGGCTCCGTCCTCAAGGTGCCTTGGAGCAGCTTCTTCCAGCCCGGAGACATACCGTGGGACGACTACGTCGCCGAGTTCGGCTGGCAGAAGACTTGGTGGAACGCCAAGATGCTCGTGCAGGCGCTAAAGGTACTCTACGCGCAGGGGGCCACGGTCACGAAGACCAACCTACGGCGAGCCGTCGCCATCGTGAGCCCCGAGAACCTCGGCTTCCCAAAGAAGGCGGATGAGTGGGAACTCTACAGGGCGCAGGTGGAGAACGCCATAAACACGAGCCGCCTCATCCCAGAGGGCGAGGCCACAGTCCTCGACCCCGTACAGCTCCTAAAGGAGCGCAAGATAGTCATCATGGATCTCAGCGACGGCAAGGATACGTGGGAGCAGAAACACCTAGTCGTCGCACAGGTGCTGCGCAAGATATTCGGCGAGGCGCTCGAGAACAGGAAGTTCGGCTGCATAGTGTTGCTGGAGGAGGCTATGTACTACGCGCCTCAGCACGGCGTCTTCGAGATAGGGGAGAAGGAGAGCCGCGGCAAGCTGCTTGGAGTCATCAAGGAGATCGCAACGAACGGGGGGCGCAACGGCGTCGGCCTCTGGGCAGTGACCCAGCGCCTTGCCACCGTAGAAAAGACCGTCGTGACCCAGTGCGCAAACAACATAATCTGCCACGGCCTCGAGGACCTCGACAAGCAGCGCCTCGCCGAGATAATGGGGGACGAGTTTACACAGCTCATAGGCGACCTGCCCCCGGGGGAGGCGATCGTGAAGGGCACCGCCCTCAAGTGCAGGTTCCCCATCTGGGTCAAGGTGCTCCCTGAGGTCTACCCGGCGTCGAGCCTCAGCTCGCCGATGAGCCGCTTCATCCACATGGCGCTCACCGAGGCGGAGGCGGTCACCCCATAATTTTTTTAATAAAATACGCATATTCGGTGGCATGGGCGCACCCCCACCACCGAAGCATAGACGCCTCGACTACGGCAAGAGCCTCCTGAAGATACTGATACTAGTCGCCTTGGCGAGCCTGAGCCTGAGCGCCGTCACCGTACTCTTCCAGTGGACGGACGTCGAGCAGTTACCTCAATTCCTGCGGCCATACTCCACGTTCCTGCTCTTCGCCAGCCCCTACCTCAGGTACTTCAACGCCGCCATCATCCTCGTCCTAGGCTACCTCATCGTCGGCGAGGTGGGGCGCATCGTCTACGCATACATGAGGGGTTTCGCCGACCACTCCTCCGCCGCGACCGTGCAGAACGTCGCAAGGATAGTGGGCTACGGCGTACTGCTCGCCATCCTCGCCTCGGTCTTCAGTGTAGACCCCGCCGCCGCCCTCACTATCGGCAGTTTCGGCGGTCTCGTCGTGGGCTTCGCGACGCAGACCTTCATGGCAAATGCCTTAGCGGGGATATTCGTCCTCATCACGCGCCCCTTCACATTCGGTGACGTCGTCACGATATCCGGGAACACGGGCCACGTCAAGGAGATACGCGTCATGCACCTGCTCATCGAGTCTGAGGACGGCTCGAAGGACATACTCATACCGAACAGCCTCGTGCTGAGCACGATAATCATGAAGAAGAGGCCGGGCGTCCGCATGGGGCCGACGCTCACGACGATCACGATCGAGCAGCCCGCCTCGAAGGCGAAGATAGGGGATAAGCTCACATTCAAGGGCAAACTAACCGAGACGATGAGTGGGAAGCCCCTCCCCTCCTCCCCGGTCAACCTCTACGAGAGGGACATAGGCAGGGACGACCTGCTCGTCGAGGGCCTGACGGACGCCGAGGGCAACTACGCCATCGAGTGGACGGCCAAGAAGGTGGACTTCTTCGACGACACCGCCGAGTTATACCTCAGGTTCATAGGCGACGAGGAGCACAGGGCCTGCAACTCGAAGCAGTTCATTATCGAGGTAAAGTAGCCCCGTGAAGCCTTAAACGGGGGCGTCTCCACCCTCTCTACGGTGCAGAATGAGCCCCGGTCGCCTCTACCCCGAGCGCCCCATGGTGGGCGTCGGCATCCTCATCAGGAATGGTGATGATTACCTTCTGATCAAGAGGGCGTCCGAGCCGGACAAGGGCATGTGGTCCGTCCCCGGCGGGATGGTCGAGCTTGGGGAGACGGTCCGCGACGCCGCGGCGCGTGAGGCCCAAGAGGAGACGGGACTCGAAGTCGAGATAATCGAGGACCTCGGTGTCGTCGACAAGATCGTCCGCGACGACGCCGGGCGCGTCAAGTACCACTTCGCCATAGTCGACTTCCTCGCCGAGCCCGCGTCGGGGGATATGTGCGCCCACGACGACGCCCTCGAGGCGCTCTGGGTCCACCCACGCGACTTCAGGAAGTACCCCATGTCCCCAACCCTCGTCGACCTCCTAAAGCGCATCGACCTCTACCCCTAGCCCCTCACGCTTTTAAGGCGAGAAACCACCAAGAAACCCGCTAGTGATCGCTTTGGTAAAGGCATCAGACTTCAAGGGGAAGGACGTCCTGTCCATGCGGGACTACGACCGCAAACAGATAGACTTCATACTCGACGAGGCCACCGAGATGGTAAAGGTGGCGGAGAAGCCCAGCAGCCTCTGCGCGGGCAAGGTGCTCGCGGCGCTCTTCTTCGAACCCAGCACCCGCACACGCCTCAGCTTCGAGACCGCGATGCTCCGCCTCGGCGGAGGCGTCACAGGCTTCAGCGACCCCAGCGCGAGCAGCGTGAAGAAGGGTGAGACGCTGGAGGACACGATAAAGACGGTGGAATGCTACGCTGATATAATCGCGATGCGCCACCCCGAGATCGACTCGGCCGCACGGGCGGCTGCCGCTGCCAGCATACCGATCCTCAACGGAGGCGCGGGCTCCGGCGAGCACCCGACGCAGGCGCTACTCGATCTGCACACGATCAAGTACGCGAAGGGTAAGATCGACGGGCTCAAGATCGGGCTCTGCGGTGACCTGCTCTACGGGCGCACGACGCACAGCCTCTCCCTCGCACTCAACCACTTCGACGTCGAACTCTACCTCATAAGCCCGAAGGAGCTGGCGATGAAGGAGGACATCAGGAAGGACCTCAAGATGAAGGTCAACGAGGGCACGGACCTCGCCAAGGTCATACCCAAGCTCGACGTTCTCTACGACACACGCATCCAGAAGGAGCGCTTCACCGACCCCGCGAAGTACGAGGAGCTGAAGAACGCCTACGTGATCGACC
>DUKA01000206.1 GCA_013329615.1 Candidatus Bathyarchaeota archaeon | reverse complement strand
AGGAAATGATAAAACTCAACACGAGCCAAACATGGGCGTCACAGGAAAACTGGAACCTTCTCTTTAGGGAGATGAAAAATAGGGACTTCAAGAACATCCTAAAGCACTTCATGCGGAAGGATGGCTCTACGGGCTGGCTGGAACTCTCGATCAAGACGAAACGCGACTCGCGTGGCAACCCGATAGCATACGAGGGGGTGGCGAGGGACGTCACCGAGCGCAGAGCCATCGAGTTGGCCGAGATGGAGGCGAGGGAGCGAGCGGAGTTCCTAATCGACCTCATGGTACACGACCTCAACAACATCAACCAGGGCATGATGCTCCCCCTCGAACTCGTAGCGCAGGACCCAACCCTACCCCCCCAGCACAAGAAGCCAATAGAGATTGCCGTAGCCCAGATACTGCGTTCGACGGAGCTCATCAAGAACGTGAAGAAGCTCCAGATGGTCCTCCAGCAACCCGTCAAACTAGAGAGAAGGGACCTCTACGGCGATGTTGTCAAGGCCGCCGACGCGGTGAGGCGCGCCTTCCCGAACAAGGAGCTGCGCCTTAAGAATAACATCAAAGAAGGAGACATACACGTCGTCGCCGACGACTTCCTCACCGACCTCTTCTTCAACCTACTCCACAACTCCATGAAGTCCGATAAGAAGCAGGCAGTCGTTGTGGAGTTGGAGGCTAAGCGCAACGGGGATGGCAAGATAGTAGTGTCGCTCGCCGATCACGGTCACGGCATCCCCGACGAGGAGAAAACACGCGTGCTGCTCAGGAAACGAGGAAGCAAGGGCACCGGCATGGGGTTAACCCTCGTCAAGTACCTCGTCGAGAGATACAACGGGTCAATCTCCATACACGATCGCGTCCCCGGCAAGGTCAGCGAGGGAACGACGATCTCCATAACGCTTCAGGAAGGGTGAAAGAACTGATACGGGTACTATTCGTCGACGACGATGTCGCCCTGCAAAACGTCTACAAGGCAATCTTCCCCATCAACTCAATAGACATAATCGGTCAGGCTTTCGACGGCGCCGAGGCAGTAAAAACCGTGGAAAAAGGAGCCGAGTTTGATGTCATCGTCATGGATCAGAGGATGCCAGTGATGGATGGCGTGACCGCGACGAAGAAGATACTAGAGAAAAACGGCGATATCCGAATACTTTTCCTAAGTGCTGACGAGGGGAGCAGAGACGCCGCACTCGCGGCGGGCGCAAGATCGTTTCTGATAAAACCAGTCAAGTTAGATGTATTGATGGGCGAAATCTCGAAAATCGCGGCTTCGTAATCCCATACAGAATGACACAGTCGTCGACGTCGTATTTCGGGGATGGAAATAGTCTTTATCTACACTGGTAGTGGGAATTACCCGTTGAAAAAGACGGATCACATACTACTCGTCGACGACGACGACGTGCTGACCGAGTTCCTAGGGGTCCTGCTCCGCGGGAAGGGATACGAGGTCACGGTAGTGAAAAGCGGGAAGGGCGCCCTTAGGAAGCTGAAGGACAACTTCTACGCGGTGATCCTGATCGACATAAAGCTCCCCGACATCGATGGCATCGAGCTGATATCGAAGATGCCGAGGGCGGAGCCCGACATGAGGAAGGGCGTACTGACCGGCAATCCCTCCTTCGATAATGTGCAGAAGGCATTGAAGGCGGGTGCCCACGACTACCTCGTAAAACCCGCCAAACTCGACGAGATCGTCAAGACGATTGAGGACCAGATCAAGATACAGCAGACGGAGTTGAAGGCGCGCTACAAGACGATCAGTTTACCTGCAAATTTCTGAGCAGGGTCGTCAGGTTCGACTGGTAGAGCGTGAGTATCCTCTTCGCCTGGTTCTCGCCGAATGGGGTCAGGCGGTAATTCTTCTTCCTGCCCTCCTTCTCGATCGATATCATCCCCTCCCGCTCAAGGCTGTAGAGCAGGGGGTAGAGGGTGCCGGGGCTGAGCAGCACGTCGTACTGCTTGTAGATCAGCTCCATCATACCGTAGCCGTGGGTGGGCTCCCTCTTCAGTATGGATAGTACGATCAGGTCGAGAAAAGACTTCACGAGATGATCCTTGATTTCCCTGTCCTCGGTTACCGTGAAGAAGACACTGTTAACATGTAATATAATATTTCGGATTTCGTAACAAACGTAGATACAATGTTATAAATATCGCTTATATTCGCTGTTCTGAAGCTTATGATCCATGCAGATTCAAAGATTCGAAACTAAACGCGCTATGATTTCTGAGGCGACGGAGCGGCGGTCGCGGCTGGGGTTGTACCTCGACATCCTCCGCGTGATAGCGAGCGGTACGACGAAGCCGACGAGGATACTCTTCGAGGCGAGGCTGTCGTGGACATCGATGAAGAAGGCGATGGAGTTCCTGCAGGAGAACGAGTTAATCGTGAAGGAGGAGATCGATAACGAGGAGACTCGCAGAGGGGTCACGAGGGACCTGAGGCTCAAGGAGAAGTACCTCATCACCAACAAGGGGCTCATCATCATCAAGTTCTTCGAGAAGGAGCAGATACTCGCAAATCTGCTGACTCGGTGACGATCGCTTAGAGAGCCGAGAAGAAGACCCTGAGGCGGTCCTCCATCTCCTTCCCCATGGCGTAGACGTTGTGCTCCACGCTCGGGAAGACGTTCAGCTCGACCTCGCCGCCCGCCCTGCGCAGCTGCTCGGCCAGCGGGATGGCATTCGTCTCCGCGGGAATGTTGTGATCCTTCGACCCGTGGAATATGGCGACCCGGGGCAGCTTCGTCCCTTTCTCATAGCCTTGAGCTTCGGCATCGGGTCGCTAGGCTTGATCACCTTGTAGGCGACCTCGTCCGCCGTCTCCGGCGTGAACCCGTACGCCTTCAGTGTAACATCCCTGAACTTCTTCTCCTTGATCGTGGCGTCGAGGTTTGCGACCGCCTGCAGGACCGCCGCCAGCTTGGCGCGCCCCGCGAGGGGGCCGAGGACGGAGTTCCACACGAGTGTCCCGCCGAGGCCGCCGCCCATCAACCCGAGGCGCGACGTGTCGAGCCCCTTCACGGCGTCTAGCTCCTTGAGCAGCGCCGCATTCGCCGCCACTGCACAGGGGTTGCCCCAGTGGTCGCCGCATGCGTGGCTCCCAGCAACCGCGATGCCGTTCACCATGATCGCCTTAATGAACGCCGCCTTCGACTCCGTGTCCGGCCAGTCCGCCGAGCCCTCGCGGACGTAGCCGCCGGCGCCGTGGTGGTGCATCAGCACCGGCGTCTTGCCGCCCACCTTGAATGCCTTGGGCGTCCAGAGGTAGCACCACTCCCCACCAGCCTTGAAGTAGACACGCTGCTCGCCATCCTTGAGGACAGGAACCATCAGAAACACCTGAGTAGATGTGTCCGATTGAACCTAAAAGCCCAGCTATCCGCCTAACTCGAGGCAGCGATCTTTATAGAATGATACTCAAGACCTTTTTTAAGGGTGAAAAGGTCGTCGTAGATATCTCTAAGGAGCTGCCGGTTCTCTCTGCTCAACGCAAGGTACGCCGAATCGGAACTGCTGAGCGTACGTGTAGCTTCATTGATTAACTCATCAATACTCGGGATCAAATTCGTTGGGGTCAACGGGTCGTTCTCGATCTGCATAACCTCAAGATCCTTCTGTAGAAGCGTCGAGTGTATCAGGATCTCCGTCCAGATGGAACGTGGGACCTCAACGTATTCGAAGGCGTTGACTATGACCCCCATCATCTCGCCGGTGTGATTCCGGAGAGTCAACCGGTTCGCCTCCCTTCTCTCGTCAGCTGATTTGTTCAAACTGATTGTGTAGGCGTAGTTGAGTGTTGAGACCAAGATGATGATGAGGAGAGTG
This sequence comes from Candidatus Bathyarchaeota archaeon, assembly GCA_013329615.1. Lineage (GTDB taxonomy): Archaea > Thermoproteota > Bathyarchaeia > TCS64 > TCS64 > UBA8941 > UBA8941 sp8941u. The sequence goes on along the minus strand of DUKA01000206.1, from coordinate 1,213 downwards.
GCTGCGGCGACCCTCGGCAACGTTATGGGACGTTTGGGGGTCTCCAGGCGTCCATGGAGCATGGAGTACGCCTCCAAGCCGAGCGGGGTTAAGGCGTAACCCTCCTCCCCCTTCTCGAGTAAATCCCCCATATTCCTAAGGTGATAGGCGAGGTAACCAGACTCGACCCCGGTCAACTTGAGTAAATCCGTGTAGGTTACTCTGCCCTTGGCCACGCTTTCGAGAATCCTCTTCCTGAAGTCGTGGTTGAGCGCCTTGATGATTTTGCGGCGTCTGGTTTCGTCGGCCACCGGGGCGTACCTCGTGATACTAGGCTGGCTCTTAGGTGAAAAGATTGGCGACCGAGATCCCTCTGAGAGGCGGTTTGTAAAATTTTCTTTTCAAAAAGGGTTAAAACCTCCCGAGTTGAGGGCGAAAACTGGGAATGGGGTGGGTTACTGGCGTTGATGGTCTGGTCCAAATCGCTAATCGTGGCAGTCACGGTGATACTCGTCGCCACATCGCTCGCGGGAGGCGCGTATTTCGGGTATCAGAGTGGCTACGCCGGATCGCAGCAGCAGGCGAGCCCAGAGGTTCAACGGCTGACCGATGAGATACAGAGACTGACTGAGATCAACGCGAACGTCACCGACGAGAACGAGGCTCTGAGAAAGGCGACGTCGAGCATAGCCGGGAAAACCGTGAAGATCGGCTACATCGCGCCGGATACCGCAACCTACACCCCGACGAAGGTCTTCATGGAGACAGTCGTCCAGCCCGACCTCAACGCCTACGCGTCGAGCCTCGGCTTAGACGTCAGCTTCGAGTTCGTGATCATGGACGCTAATGGTCAAGCGAACACGCACCTCGAGCTTGTCCAGAAGCTGCGTAACGAAAACGCGAGAATATTCATCGGGTCTGGTTGGTCGTCGCAGGGCTGCGCCACACTGAGCTACGCCAACGCGAACAAGATGCTAATGATCAGCCCGAGTTCCACGAGTCCCACCCTCGCGATCGCCAATGATAGGTTCTTCCGGATGTGCCCCGCCGACACGGCGATGCCGCCAGCGCTCGCCGACGCCATCTGGAGCTACGGGATAAGGGAAGTTATAGTCATCCAGCGCGGCGACTCTTGGGGCGACGGCATAATCAACCAGTTTACACCCCTCTTCACGGCGAATGGGGGGACAGTGAGCGAGGTGGTTCGATACCCGGCGGAGACGACCGACTTCTG
>DUKA01000147.1 GCA_013329615.1 Candidatus Bathyarchaeota archaeon | reverse complement strand
ACTAACGATGGGCTTCGGGTCGACGCCCAATAGGCACGCGTTGCCCCTGATTATCTCCGCCATCTCGCCGCTAGGGGGACTCCATAGGGGTCCGTCGTAGCGCATCACCTCAACCTCGGCGCCGGGGTGGCGCGCGATGATACGCTGAACATGGGGCATGACGTCGTCCTTCGACAAACCAGGCGGGAGGCGTAAGTCGAGTTCGAAGCTACACTCACGCGGTATCATGTTGATCTTGAGCCCACCCTGTATGACGCCGATGTTCACTGAGACTCGGGACATGACGTCGGCGCCACCCTTCCCGAGCGCCTTCTCCGCGGCTTCGCGTCCCTCGGATACAGCCTTCGCGAGGTCCGCGGGGTATGAGACGGGTATGTCCTTCAACGCCTCCAGGTCTGTGGCGAGTTTCGCGGCCACCTTGATTGGGTTAGGGCTCAGGTGGGTGTACGCCCCGTGCCCACCGGGGGCTTTGACGGTGACTCGCAGCCAGAGTATCCCCTTCTCGCCAAAGCGGAAAGTGTAGGGGCTGCTCGGCTCCCCGTTTATGCAGCAATCTCCCCGCGCCTCGGGGAGGTTTTCCACGATCCACCCGGAGCCCAGTCGTCCACCCGACTCCTCGTCGCTCACCACTGTGAGTGTGACGCTCCCGGCTAATTCCTCCCGTAGCTCGTGGAGCACCGCGAATGTGTAGATGGAAGCGGTCGTCCCAGCCTTCATGTCGCAGGCGCCCCTCCCATAGATTCGACCCTCAACGAGTTTACCGCCCCACGGGGGATACTTCCAACCTGCGCCGTCTCCGACCGGAAAGACGTCGATGTGACCGTTCAACACGAGGTTTCGCCCCGGTTTACCGAACTTGATGGCGGAGACTATGTTAGGCTTCTCAGTGTCCGGCCCGACCATCTTGTAGGGTATGCTCCTCTCGTCGAGGAACCTGGCGACGTATTCGGCGGCACCCCTCGTGTCTCCGGGCGGATTTGGGCTCGGTGTTGCCAGGAACCCTTGGAGAAACCCAACTATCTTACCCCTATCCGCCTCGACCCTATCAAGAAGCTGCTTCTTCGTCGACAAGCTCAATCAGCTAAGATGTGTCCATCGAAGGGATAAAACGTTGAACCCGCTGCGGCCCTGAAAAGACTCAAAACCGGCGCCCCCCAACACTTGTCGATGACCACCTACACCCCGGATGTACTCGTGATCGGTAGCGGCGCCGCCGGTCTGCGAGCCGCGATCGAGGCCGAGAGCCTCGGCGCCCACACACTCGTCGTCTCGAAAGCACCAGCGGGCATGAAGACGTCGAGCGCCGTGACAAATGGCTTCTTCAAAGCCGCCGTTGGGGGCGCCTCGAAGGAGGAACACATGAAGACGACCCTGGACGCGGGCAAGGGACTCTGCGACCCTGAACTCGTCAAGGTCCTCGTCGAGGAGGGGCCGAACAGGATAGAAGAACTTCAACGTTTCGGCATGGCGATACAGATACGGAAGGGTTCGGCTAGCTGCGGCGATGACCCGCAGGCGCGTGGCCTCGGCTTCGTAAAGCCACTCGTCAACTACGCGAGGGAGGCTGGCGTAGAGTTCCTCGAGAACTGCACCATATCGAGGCTGCTCACTAACCGCGGGCGCGTCGTCGGGGCGGTGGGTTACGCGGATGAGCCCGTCACCATATCCGCCAAGGCGACGATACTCGCCGCCGGAGGCTGCGGCGCCCTATACAGCAGAACGGACGCGCCATTGGCCATGCTCGGGGACGGCTACGCACTCGCCTACGAGGCGGGCGCATCCCTCAGGGACATGGAGTTCAGCCAATTCGTCCCGGTGGGACTCGCCGAGGAGGGACACCCACTCGTCGTCATCTACGGCGACCTCGTCGACAAGGGCAGGGTCCTAAACAAAGAGGGCGAAGACATAGTCGCCAAGTACAACATCACCAACCGCCCCCTGACCACGATGGCGAGGGACCAGTTCAGCGCAGCCATGATGAGGGAAGTAGTCGAGGGCAGGGGCGTGGACGGCGCCGTGCTCCTCGACGCCACGAAGATCGTGAAGGAAGTCGGCCTCGAAACCCTCATCCCCGTCGACGCCCAGAGAAAAGCACTCGAAAGAGCCGGCGTCAGGGAGAAGCCCATCAAGATCGCCCCAGTCAGCCACTTCACAATGGGCGGAGCCGTCATCACACCCACCTGCGAGACCACGCTCCCCGGACTCTACGCAGCCGGCGAAGTCACCGGCGGCCTCCACGGCGCCAACCGCATAGGCGGCAACGCAATGACCGAGATCATAGTCTTCGGCGCAAGAGCCGGAGCCTCAGCCGCCGCCGAGGCGAAGAAGGCGACGCGCCGCACCGCAGCCAAACAAGTAGAGACCGAGATCAAAGCCTACAACCATACCCTCACCGGCGAAACGAGCACATCACCCCTCCAAGGGCTGAGGACACTCATGTGGAACAGCGTCGGCATAGTCCGAAGCGGCGAAGGACTCGGTGAAGCCCTCAAAGCCATAAAGGGGCACCAGAAGACCGCCACAGCGCTCACCGCCGACGACCACGCCGCCCTACGCGCCGCCATCGAAACCAGACTCGCTACACAAACCGCCCAACTCGTCGCCGCAGCAGCCCTCAAGAGAAAAGAGAGCCGCGGAACACACTACAGAACCGACTACCCCCAACAGTCGGAAAAACTCACAAAACCAACCCTCGTCAAGAAACCCGCCTAGACATTTTTTTTAGGTCATACACAGCCACGGGTACAAGCCAAACAAATTTTTTTTTGGTTATGCTATGCTACGCACGCAAACAAGCCCGCCAATCCAGCTACGGACACAAAAAACGACGAAAAAACGCCATGCGTAGTAGCAACGCATCCACGACAAGCCACGGACGCGGAAATGACAAAAAAAGGTTATGACCGGTCAGAAGCTAACATATAACCGGCCGCAGATGTAGAAAAGCGGAAATTCCCCCAAAAACTCAACGATCCAAGAAGACTCGAACCCAGACCCCCACGCCGAATCGAAA
>DUKA01000108.1 GCA_013329615.1 Candidatus Bathyarchaeota archaeon | reverse complement strand
CATCTCTACGGATACCTTGGCGGAGATTCCGTGGCCTATCACCGCAAGCAGGCCAATATATGGAACCTTCTTAACCACGCTCATCCCCTGCCCGCGTATGGCGGTGTAGTAGAGGAGGAAGCTCGTCACCGTGCAGACACTCATGAGGCCGACGAATATCGGGTTCGTGACGTAGGGAAACTTGTTCAGGGCGAGGAGCGGGACGGCGACGACGAGGCTGAGGAACATCCAGAGGCTCACCATGTAGTAGGTGAGGTGGAGGGTCGACTCGACCTTCTGTAGAAGCGTTATCGGGCTCCTCCAGACCGAGCCGAGGAGCTTCTTCGCACACTGTACGCTTCCGCGCGCCCAGCGTCCCTGCTGCGTCCTGAAAGAGGCCATATTCACCGGTATTTCACCCTGCACCGTGAGGTCCCTGAGGTAGAGGGACTTCCACCCCTTGAGCTGCATCTGGTAGCTGAGGTCCATGTCCTCGCTCAGCGTATCCCAGTTCCAGCCACCTACGTCTTTTATAGCGTCAATCTTTAGGAGCCCCGCGGAGCCGTTGAAGTTGAGGAGGAGCCCCGATGTGCTCCGGGCGGACTGCTCGACTATATGGTAGCCGTCCACCGCGATGCTGAACGCCTCGGTGTACATGCTGTAACCCCTATTGATGTGGGTCCAGCGAGCCTGTACGAAGCCGAGCTTTGGGTCGGTCTCTATGGCTGCGACCGTTCGCTCCAGGAAGTCGCGCGGCGGGACGAAGTCGGCGTCTATTATGGCGATGTACTTCCCACGGGTGATTGAGAGCGCATTCTGTAGGGCTCCAGCCTTGTAGCCCACCCTGCTGTCCCGGCGCACCGCCTTGATGTCGACGCCCGCCCGCCTGTGGTGTTCGACCTTGGCGTCGATGATGCTGCGCGTCTCGTCGGTGCTATCGTCGAGTACGAGTATCTCCAACAGATCCCGTGGCCAGTCCAGCTCACAGACTGAGTCGATGAGCCTCTCCACGACGTATTTCTCGTTGTAGATGGGGAGCTGGACGGTGACGAAGGCGTGGTTCTTTACGCCCTCGCAGTGGGGCATCTTGTACTTGTGGGAGAAGTAGACCATATAGAAGCAGTTGTAGCCATAGGGGAGGAGGAGGAGCGTGAATGCGAAGTAGAGGAATACGAGTATCGACTCTACCATCACATCAACCATGCATTTCCCCCTTCGCTGGAACCCTTCGGCTCAGAAAATCTTCTACCACATAGATAAAGGAGTTTTGTCTAAGATAGGGTTGCTGGTTAGAAGAGTATGGACATGCAGGTGAGGGCGCCGTCACATTTCTGTATCTCGGAGACGTTCAGCGTGACGACGTCGAAACCCGCCTCCTCGACCATGGTGTGCGCCTCGGGGTAACCCTGCGCCATGAGGACTGTGTCCCCGACGGCTAGGGTGTCNNCTTTCCGAGGTACGTGACGTAGCTCTTCAGGTGCATTATGCCGGGGTCGAAGACGGTGGCGACTGGTGCGCCGAGCCACTCCTGCATCTGGGCGACGCCCTCCGGGTTCGTGCGCTGGCTTATCCCACTGATGAGCCTGTTTGGGAGGTGGATGACGTCTCCGCCCTCGACCGTGGCGGGGCTCGTCGCCCTCTTCACCTTGAGATACTGTTTGAGTACGGCCTCGACGCCGGTCTCCTCACCGCGGCGGCTCGTCTTCGCCATCCTGCAGATCAGCGCCTTTTCGCCGAATACGACCGCGTTGTCCTCGACGAAGACGGAGTCTGGGTGCTCATCGTCGCGGGGTACTCTGATGATCTCCAACCCGATCTCTGCCAGCGCCTTGCAGTAGGCGGTGTGTTGCTCCCGCGCTAGGGCTAGGTCGAGGGTGGAATGGAGGGGGTGGGTTGACAGGCAGCTCTTGTATCTGTCGCCTATGTCCCTGACGAGGGCTCTCCTAGGCTCGGTTACCATGAGGTGTCCCACGGCGCCAGACCTTAAAACGGTTGAGCCCCGCCAAACCTTAAACCCCCCACGGCACCCACTCATAGCCGTGAAAAGACATGCCAGTTGACATGTACAAGGTACTCAAGGAACTCATGAGCGCCCCCGCGGTGACGGGATTCGAGGAGCCGAGGAGGAAAAAGATCATAGAGCAGTACTCGAAGTACTGCGACTCGGTCTCCGTCGACGTGATCGGTAACGTCGTGGGGACCCTCGGCTCCGGCGAGAGGGCGATAATGCTCGCGGGGCACTACGACCAGATAGGCTTCCTTGTGAAGCACGTCGACGACAAGGGGTATGTCAGCTTCGATCAGGTCGGCGGCTGGGACCCACGCGTCGCCTACGGTACAAGGGTCAAGATATGGGTCGGCGACGGCCTCGACGACTACGTCGTCGGCACGATCGGCACCAAGGCGGCACACCTCACGGACCCCAGCGAGAGGGAGAAGGCGATCCCACTGAAGGACATGAGGATAGACTGCGGTGCCTCATCGGCGGAGGAGGCCGCGAAGATGGGCGTGAAGATCGGCTGCCCGTGCACCCCGATAGCCGAGGTCGAGTACTTAGGTAAAGAGGGCTCAGACATGGTCATCGGCCCCGCCTTCGACGACGTCTGCGCCGTCGCCGCCTTCATCGAGGCGCTAGACATCCTCGCTAAGGATCCGCCTAAGAAGGTCAAGGTCTACGCCGTCGCGACGACGCAGGAGGAGATAGGCATGAGGGGCGCGCAGATCTGCGCCTATAACATCCAGCCCTGGGCGGCGATAGCCGCGGACGTGACGCACGCCGTCGCACCGGGCGTTGACGCGAATAGAGTCGGCGATGTCCAAATAGGTAAGGGCCCCGTCGTGGGCATCGGCGCCAACTTCACCCGCGCCCTCTGGGAGATGATGGAGAAGGAGGCGAAGAAGGGAAAGATACCCGTCCAGAGGCAGGGCGTGCCATCCGCGAGCGGCACCGACGCATGGGCTATACAGGTCACGCGCGGAGGCACCATCACCGGCCTCGTCAGCCTGCCCAACCGCTACATGCACAGCCCCAACGAGGTCGTGAGCCTCAGCGATCTCACAAACGCCGGCAAACTCATCGCCGCCACGATAAAGGCACTCGACAAGAGCGACCTCAAGCACACCGTCGAGGTCTACAGGAAGTAGACCTAACCCTTTTTTACGCTCCGCGCCGATCTAGTTAGTGAATTTCTTGAAGACATCAAGCGTACTCGGTGCGGTGCTCCTCATCCTGGAGCTGGGAAGTGTGGCCCTCTTCCTAGTCTGCGGGCAGACCATTTTCTCGCTGCTCGGGACGGTTACGGGGGGAGGCGGCGAGATACCCGTCGTAATCGATAACGAGGCTCAAGTCGCGACGCTCACGTTTACCTTCGCGCCTCGGAACGGTGGGTTGCTTGCAGCGAACGTCGGCGTCGGCTTCGGAGTCACTTTCACGGACGGCTCGTACTCGGTGAAGAACTCGACGACCGTCTACCTTCCACCGGGCGAGGGGGAGGAGGTCAGCCTCTCCATCAAGGTTCCCCTCGATAAGCTGCAGGAGTACGCCGACGCAAACGGCACACTCGACATCTACACGAGCATAAAGACGCTTAACGACATCGTGAGGCTCGACTACAACGCGAAGACGGAGGGAGGCGGCTGAGATGAACGTCAGATGGGGTGAGGTGGCCGGCGCCCTCTTCACGTTCCTGATACTCGTCGCTCTCCCTCTCGCCGCGGTCAATTACCTACCCGCACAGACCCTCGAGCAACTATCTGCCACGGGCCTCAACATACAGTCACTCGCCACCGAGATGGCAATGCTCGGCCTAGTCGTCTCCGCCATAGCACTAGCCAAGGCGGTGGCAGACAGGACATCAGTGGCCTATCTCCTGCTGGATATATCATCGAACATCATATCATTGATCTTCGCGCTGCTGGTCGTTGGCGTGGGGAACATTGCCAGCCTCGGCTTGAGCAGCTTCAGCCTGCAGCAGGGGAAGGTCACGACGGAGATTGTCCTCGACCTGCGCATCTTCATATACATCACGATATGCGTCGTCACGTTCAGCGTGCTCCAGTCGATAGTAAAGTTCCGTGAAGCGCGCTCCGAGGCGAATCAGATGCCGCGGCCCAACTAGTGTTTTATCCGGCAATCGTCCTATTCTCGGTGCATTGATTCGCGTCGCAGTCAGTGGCATACCTAGGGGGTATCACTTCCCCCACCCGGATGGGAACTGGCTCCTCGATAGGCACAGGGAGCAGATACTCGCGGTCTCACCCGAGGTTGAGCTCGTGAAGCTGCCGGAGACGATCGTCCACGGCATGAAGAGCGTGGAGAACATCGAGGTGGTGCTCGCCGAGGGTGGGAACACGACCCACTACGCGGGTGAACTCGACAGGGAAGACTACGAGAAATTCTTCACCCCCAGCCTCAAGTGGGTGCAACTCTGCAGCACGGGCTTCAGCGATAACATCACCCCAGAGATACTCGACGGCCGCGTCACCCTCACGAACAGCCCCGGGATACACACGATACCAATCGCGGAGAGCGTCCTCGCCGCGATGCTTGAGCACGCCAAGAGGTTCAGTCAGAGGAGGGTCGACCAACGCGGGCGCCTCTGGAGGCAGGTCCACTGCAGCGACTTGGAGGGTGCCACCGTGCTCCTCATCGGCCTAGGTAACATAGGCAAGAGGATTGCCCGCCTCTGCAAGGCGTTCGACATGCGCGTCATTGGCACGAAGAGGAGGCCCGGACCGGTGGAGAACGTCGACCACGTCTTCCCGGCGGACGATCTGAAGAAGCATCTCCCGGAGGCCGACTACGTCGTCGTTGTCGCCCCCCACACGCCCGAGACCGAGGGGCTGCTCGGCGAGGACGAGTTCGGGGCGATGAAGAATACGTGTTACTTCATTAACGTGGGCAGGGGGATGGTCGCCGACGAGGCCACGATGACCCGCGCACTCAGGGAGAAGAGGATAGGGGGCGCGTACCTCGATTGCTTCGCCGTGGAGCCGTTGCCCGCGGATAACCCGCTCTGGGGGCTCGACAACGTCTTCCTCGTACCACACGACAGCCACTCAAGCCCTAAGATAGGGGACAGGCTCGTCGCCCAGTTCTGCGAGAACCTGCGCAGATATGTGGAGGGGGAGTCGCTTCTGAACGTCTGCGACCCTCACCGCGGCTACTAGTGTTAAATTCGCTGCGCCGCTCTTCTCCCACATGTCTCTGCTCTTCGGAAAGCTACGCGTTTGGCTCGAGGAGGCTTCGGCGCGGTACGAGGGCGTCATGGGTGTCGCAGTCAAGGACCTGACGACCGGTGAGGCCATACTCATCAACGGTGACGAGGTCTTCCCGGTCGCGAGTACCATCAAGGTGCCTATATTGATAGAGTTTTACAGACGGGTTGAGGCGAAGACCCTCGACCAGATGGCTCCCGTGAAGTATGTTGAGGCACACAGGGCGGGTGGGAGCGGTGTAATTAAGACGCTCACCCCCGACGCGGTCACAATACCCCTCATCGACTACGCGACGCTGATGATAAACGTCAGCGACAACAGCTCAACGAACTACTTCATCGACCTGCTCGGCATGGATAAGATCAACGATGTCTGCGCCCAACTTGGGCTGAAGACCACTCGCCTCTCCCGGAAGATGATGGACATGGAGGCGTTCAAGGCGGGGAAGGACAGCTTCACGACGCCGCGGGAGATGATAGCCACATTCGAGGAGCTATACACTCCGCACGTGTTGACGCCATTCGTCTGCGGGGAGACGTTGAAGATGTTGAAGAAGCCGAAGGAGGGCATGGTTCAGGGCGTGATAAGGAATGCCGTGCCGGACGCCGTCGAGGTGGCTGACAAATCCGGCTGGGTCGGCGGCGCGACCCTAGACGCGGGCATCGTTTACCAGCCAAGGCGCCCATACGCTGTGGCGCTGCTCGCCAAGCACATCCCCGCCTCAGACCTGCACATGGTCAACGCGTTGAACTCGCTCACCGGGGCGACGAGGCTCATCCAAGCCTACTTCGAGGAGGTCTCGGCCTCGACCCCGCATGGCAGGAAACTCTAGGGGATTAATTTATCACCGAGAACCGTCGCCTTGTTTTGAAGTATCCCTTGCCGACCGCCAGCATAACACACGGCGACGACGTGGACGGCCTCACGTCCGGCGCACTGCTCATCAGACTATTCGACGCCAAAGTAGTCCCCGCGAACTACGACGACCTAGAGGAGGCACTCAAGGGCATAGGTGAGAACGTGGATCGGCTTTTCATAACCGACCTAAACCTACGCGAGGCGCTGCTCCCCCTGATCGAGGACATCAGGAGGCACGCCTCGGTTACTCTCATCGACCACCACCCCATGGATAAAAACCTCAGCGCCTCCCTCGGGAAGCTGGGCGTAGAGATAGTCCACGATACACGCGACTGCGCCGCGGCACTCGTCTACGACCACTTCAAGGACAGGCTGGAGAAGGATGCCGCCCGCCTCGCCGCCTACGCCGCCGTCTCGGACATGTTCGAGGACGGCCCGGTGGCCAGCCGCCTAATGGACGGCATGGACAGAAAGTTCGTACAACACGAGGCACTGATGCTTAGCGCCTCCCTCGGATGCGACCAGTCGGAGACCTTCAAGAGGAGGCTGCTAGGGGAGCTGAGTCAGTATGCTTACCCGCACAGGATCAAGGGCGTCGTCGAGGCGTCCGTCGCCCAGCTCGAGAAGATCGTCAGGATTAAGGAGACGGTCTCGGCCAGGGCGAAGAGGATGGGCAGGCTGGCGGTAATGGAGTGCGGCGACGACTCCTCTACGGGGGAGGTCGCGAACATCGTCATGGATACGCTGCTCGTCCCCGTTGGGATGTGCTGGAAGGATCAGGGGGAGATGGTTAACATCAGCCTGCGCGGCGAGAGGAGGATGAAAGAGCACCTCGGCGACATCGCCTCGCGTCTCTCGAAGAAGCACGGGGGCTTTGGCGGGGGACACGCCCGCGCCAGCGGCGCAAAGGTCCCACGGGAGAAGCTCGACGCCTTCATCAAGGACATCGCTGCGGCTCTCAACGCTGCCTGAGCCTCTGCTTCCAACGCGCCCTCTTCTTCGCGTCCCTTATCCGCTCGTCGAGGGGCTTCATACGCGTGGGATCGAAGGGCATCCACTCGTCCTTCTCGGCGTCGGTCCCGATCAGCTCGTTGCTCCGGCATATCGTGAGGCGCAGGTTCTGCACACCGTTCGTGGGAGGGTCGGTCTGTAGGACCCTCAACGCCCGGGCGAGGCGTATCATGGTTATGAGCCGCAGGGGGCTATCTAGGTCGTAGTCCTCCGCCCTCTTGTAGGTCACCTCGCGCTCGCGCCCCGTGTCCGAGTAGACCAGGACCTCGACGTTCTCGTCCCTCGCCTGCACGGGGTAGAAGAAGCGGCGGAAGACCCTCACGCGGGTTCGCTTCCCCTCGAAGACGACCAGGAGCCCCGGCTCGGCGGTGGACAATGGTGGATATTCGCGCCCCGGATTGAAAAGTTATGCAGGTCAACGCGAACAACCTATAACCGCATGCAGCGGATGCACACCCATGAGACTCGCTGAGGCGTCGTGGGTAGAGGCGCAGAAGGCGCTGGGAAAGGTGGACACGGTCATCTTGCCCGTGGGTAGCACGGAGCAGCATGGGCCGCACTGCCCACTCGGGACGGATCACTTCACGGCGGACGCCGTGGCTAACATGGTCGGAGACAGGGCGAAGCTGCCAGTGCTCCCCGTCGTACCCGTCGGCGTGAGCAGCCACCACAGACAGTTCCCCGGGACGCTCTGGGCACCCCCAGCGGTCTTCCGCGACTACATAAAGG
>DUKA01000171.1 GCA_013329615.1 Candidatus Bathyarchaeota archaeon | reverse complement strand
GCCGGCGCTGCTCGTGTGGTAGCCCCTACCCATCCCGACACCGCGCCTGTAGCGGCCCGCCTGACTCCCCGTCTTCGGGCGGTTGTACCAGTCCATCTCCTTGGCGCCCCGCGTGAGTATCTCCTCGACGCCGCAGCTCTGGATGATGCTCTTGACCGTCGGTCCCTGCCCCCAGAAGAGGTCACCCTGACCGATGTAGTTCATCAGGCGGAAGTCGACGGGGTCCATCCCTATCGCCTCGGCGAGCTCGTCCATCATGCACTCGGTCGCCCACGTCATCTGTGGGTTGCCGTAGCCGCGGAAGGCGCAGCTCGGCACCTTGTTCGTGTAGACGGCGACGCCGCGATAGCTTTTGGCGGGGAGCTTGTAGAGGCTCACCCACCAACCCACAATGCAGCCGAGGAGGGGGTACGCCTGTACTTGGTGTCCGCCGATGTCAAGCCAAGCGTCGAGATGGCCCGCGGTGAGTTTACCGCTCCTCTTGACCCCCATCTTGAGCTTGAATATCATGCTGTAGCTGGTGTGGTCATGCATGTCTTCCTCGCGTGTGAGGCTGAGGCGTATGGGTCTGCGCGCCTTGAGCGCCAGCGCGACTGCGATGGGCACGACTGTGTTGACCTGTATGCTCGACCCGAAGCTGCCGCCAAGGCTTGCCTTCATGACGCGTATCTTGCCCATGGGGAGCCCGAAAATCTCGTGTAGGAGCAGCCTCGTGTTGTGCAGTGTCTGCGTCGTGCTCCAGAGGGTGACGCCTCCGTCGGGCTCCGGCTTAACGACCACGCTCTTCGTCTCCATCTGCACGTGGTATCGGCGGTTTGTCCTGTACTCGCGCTCGATTATCACGTCGGCCTCCTTGAATCCCGCGTCGACGTCGCCCTCCCTGCTGTCGAGGGTGCAGGCGATGTTGCTCTCGATCTTGAGCTCTTTGTCCTTGAGCTCGATCTCGTCGTGCAGCATCGTGCCGAGCTTGAGGGAGTCGAGGGCGTCGTACGCCGTGGGCAGCTGCTCGTATTCGACCTTGACGAATTCGAGGGCACGCTGCGCCTGCTCCTCCGTCTCGGCGGCGACGACCGCTATGGGCTCGCCCACATAGACGGGTTTGCGTGTGAGGATGTGCCAGTCCTTGTATGTCGCCTCGGGTGTGCTGACGAGGCGCGGGCAGAACCGTAGCCCGGGGACGTCGTCGGGTGTGACAACGATGGCTCCGAGCTTCTCGGCTTCGGTTTTGTCGATGCTCGTGACTCTGGCGTGTGGGTGGGGACTCTTGAGGATGCGCGCGTGCAGCATCCCGGGGAGGGCGAGGTCGCTGGAGAAATGTTCCTGCCCAGTGACCTTGGAGACGCCATCCTTCCTCGGCGTGTCCCTACCGATGACCTTGTAGAGGCTCTGCCCGGACATTGTGTATGATTCTCGCGCCTACGCGATTAAAAGCGTTGACCGAGGGCGCAGACACCGAGACGGTGATCGACGCGAGACTGGGGAGGAAAAGATGGCTCTAATGACCCTCCTCGGCGAAAACGTCTCCGACTCGACGCGTTTTATGCACGTTTTTATATATTTACGATCCCGATCGGGGGAGTTTTTGAATTGTTTCGGCAAACGGGGCCGTATTTCTAATTATCCCGAGGGTCTCCCCCCCTTTAGATGAGTGTGACTATGGCTACGCCGACAACGACGAGGGTGGAACCGAGGACTGTGCGCGTCGTGAATTTCTCCTCCTTCATGAGCAGGCGGGTCGTGATGAGGGCGAAGAGTGGGTAGCTGTAGACGATTGTCGTGACGATGCCGACCGAACCGGTTTCGAGGGCCGCCATCATGGTGAGCCAACCTATGCTGCTGAGGACGCCTGTTACGGCGAAGCAGGCGAAGCTGTGGCGGCTTATGCCGAGGTCACGCGTCTGTCCCGTGGCGATGAGATAGGCGGAGATGACGGCGAGCCCCGCCACCGCCCCGGTCGTGGCGCTGAGGAACGGGTCGGGCTGCATGAGGACCCCGGACTTGCTGGCGATGTTGCTGAGCGAGTAGGCGAGTGCGGAGGCGAGCCCGACGAGTAGTGCCTTCTCCATCTTGAAGCCGCTCGCCCCGCTGATGAGGGCGACGCCGAGCGCGACGGTCCCCGCCCCGGCTAGGGTGGCCAAGTCGGGGCTGTCGGAGAGTATGACTAGGGAGAGTAGCGTAGTGATGACCGGGCTGCTGCCGATCAGTGCACTCGTCTTCGCCACGCCGAGTCCCCTCATGGCGACGAAGTTGAGGAGCCGCGCGACGCCGAGGCTTAGCACGCCGCCGAGTGCGAAGTAGCCCACCGCCACCCAGTTCAGCTGGGGCATCCTCGTCAGCAGGAGCGCCACGAGTATGATGGTCTGCACCGCGACGCTGTAGAAGGCGGCGACGATGGGCTTCGCCCCCTTCATTCCCCTCGCTATCAGCGTAACCCCCAACGCGTTGGTGAGGGACGTGACGAGCGCGAGGGTCTCGAAAAGCAAGCGGATCGGAGGAGACTCGTCGCAATCTTCTATTAAAACATCTGATCCCCCATCATGTATGGAGCCCGTCGTCCGCATCGAGATGGTCCCCGGTGACCTCGGTGAGATCGTGCGCTTTCACGGCGTCCTCTACGCGGAGGAGTATGGGCTCGACAACACCTTCGAGGCGTACGTCGCCGGTCCCCTCTCCGAGTTCGTGCTGCGCGAGGACAAGAGGGGGCAGCGCATCTGGGTGGTCGAGCAGGGCGGGAAGGTTGCGGGGTGCATCGCCATCGTGAGGAGCGCGGAAGGTGTGGCCCAGCTCAGGTGGTTCATACTCACCCCAGAGACGCGGGGCAAGGGACTCGGAAAGCGACTCATGGAGGAGGCTGTCGGCTACAGCAGGTGCACCGGGTACAAGCGCATCATCCTCTGGACCTTCAGCGAGCTTG
>DUKA01000071.1 GCA_013329615.1 Candidatus Bathyarchaeota archaeon | reverse complement strand
AGTTTATACATCGCAGGGATAGGAGCGGCTTCAAGGGCGGGGCGCTTAGCGAGGCGCTGCGGTTCATGGACCCGCGCGCCGAGTTCGTCGTCGTCTTCGACGCCGACTTCATACCCCCGCCGGATACAGTGAGGAAGTTTATACGGAGGTTCAGGGAGGCGGACGGCTCGTCGATGGGCACGGACTTCCTGCCGGACCTACAAGCGCCGAGCCATGGGAAACCCGTCGCCGCCGTACAGGGATACCAGCTCCACTACCTCAACAAGTCCGAGAACTGGGTGACGCGGGGCATCAGGGCCGAGTTCTCGGGCAGCTACATGGTGGAGCGCGTCGCCGAGGAGCGACTCGGGGCGATGAAGATGATAAGCGGGAGCGTCTTCATGCTGCGCGCCGACGTGCTGCGAAAACTGAAGTGGGGGGAGAGCATCACCGAGGACTGGGAGCTGACCCTTCGCCTCTACAGGGAAGGGTACAGGGTCTCCTACACGCCTCTCATCCAAGCACCTGCGGAGATGCCCACAACAATCAAGGCGCTGGCGAAGCAGAGAATGAGGTGGGCGGAGGGGCACACACACGCGGTGCGCAGGCACTTCTTCGGGGTCATCTCATCCACACGGCTTACACTCGCGGAGAAGCTGGAGTTCCTCTACTTCGCCCCATACTACCTGCAGAGCGTCATGCTCCTCGCCGGGACAGCCTTCTGGCTGCTCGCCGAGGTGAATCACAGGTACCCGTGGTTCTGGCAGCCCGCCTTCGGGTGGAGCCTGCTGATCAGTAACCTGCTCGCAACCCCACTCATGTGCCTCGCCGGGCTCTGGCTGGAAGGGGACCTACGCGCCGACTACTCGGGGGCCTTCAGCCTCGTCGCGCTCACATACATACTCGCCCCGTATCAGGGCTATGCGGCGCTCAGGGGGCTGCTGGAACGCGAGGAGGGGGGCTGGATAAGGACGCTCAAGACGGGGAGCATCACGGACAGGTTCCTGAGCGTCAGGCTGAGGGGGCTATTGAGGTGGCTGACCCTCAGCGGTAGGCTGAGCAGGCTAACGGGATGGTTCCATGTGCCCACGGTCAGCCTGCCCCTGCGTGGGCTTCTCGCAGGCGCCTCGGTCGCCCTCATGCTGCTCCCACCGGCCACGGCGCTGGCGTTGGTGATACACACATGACCAGATGCTATACGATCCACGATGGGTGCGTATACATCTACGTGACAGCTGGGGACAGCCTCATCGATCTACGCCTGATACCCGAGGGACTGGGCGTCTTCGGCGCGGAGGTGCCTTGGAGGCTGTCGCCATGGGTCGCTGTGAGCGAGGAGGCACCCGACGAGGGACTCAGGCTGCTCGAGATGCTGCTGAGAAGCGAGGGCTACGTCAGGGTGGACGCGAATCGGGGCGCGCTGGAGGACTTTTTCCTGCGCGGCGACGAGGGTGTGCTGCCACTCAGGGCACCCAAGGTAGAGGAGACTGTACCTCTGCACCAGTGGACACTCGACGACAGGCCGAGCGCCCAGGCGAGACCTTCACTGCGCCGGACCTCTAGGAGGAGGCGGGTCCCGAAGCCGGTACCCATCCCCCGCGCCCCATAACGGGGAGAAGGATCGCCCCGGGGCATTCTTTTCGTTTTATTAAATGTATGTGCGAATTGTCTATATGCACGAGGTTACACCTCTCTTTTCCATGGGTCTGCTCAAGAAACTGCTAGCAGGTTTAGTCATCGCCGCGGTCATCGTCGTTCTTGTGCTCGGCTACTTCGGGTTCGTACCCGTTGTCTCCGACATCATGAGGGCGAACGCGCCCCGTGACCTCGGAGTAACACCAACGACGTCGGCTCTATCGTCGATCAACAGCAAGCTCGGCGTCACATACTCGACGCTCCCCGCCTCGGCGACGGGTGCCGCGTCCCTCTCCGAGTCCGGTTCACAGCAGATAAGCGTCGAGCTGACATCGGAGGAGGTCACGGCGCTCATCAACGACCATGCCTCGAAGTGGAAGTACTACCCCATCGAGGAGGTGCAGGTCAAGATCAATCCGGACAACACTGTGGAGCTCTCGGGTGTGCTCAGAGTCGACAGGTGGAGTGGCTACGCGGACGCCATAGGGTTGGAGGAGGGGACTCGGAGCCAGATCCGCCCATACCTCGGCTATGTTCAGACGAACCCCGCCGTCTACCTGAAGGGCACGATATCGCTCGGTGGATACCCGCAGATCGACTTGCAGAACACGCAGATTGGTAAGTTTGACCTGCCCGTGGATCAGGCTAACGCCTACGCGGGCGTGTTGGAGTACTTCGCCTACGACGTGTCCCACCTCTATCAGGTTCAGATAAGCCAGATGTACGCGTCGGGTGGTAGGCTCGTTGTCACGGGCACCATACCCACACAGGTGGCGTTCGCGCCCCCCGTGGAGCAACAAACGCCCGTGCGCCAGACGGAGTTCTGGGCGCCTTCGACAGAGAACGCGGTTCAGGCGTTCAGCCTCGTGACACTCGTTTACGTCGTGGGCAACTTCCTGCGCGCCCAGCTTAGCACTGTTGGAGAGAAACTCGGTGGCTTGCTGCCCAGCGGAGTGCAGATGTGGATCGAGAACTACATAGGCTCCAAGGGCGAAATCACAATACAGGCGGGTCTGGGTTCAGCGTTCAAGCTCACGAAGATCGAGTTGATCGCCTACGCGATTGCGTTGACGACGTTGACCGTCGCCTTCGCTTATTCGAGTGCGGCGACGCTCTCGGAGATGCTTGTGGCTATCCCTGTCATACTGGGAACGAGCATCCTCATCGAGTTCCTGAAGAACTACCTGTTAAATGTCTTCTCCCGGAGCAAGGGGGCGTGGACGGAGTACCGCATCTGGTTCCCCGGGTTCCTGATGTTCGCCGTCTCCGCGTTTGTGTTCAAGACGCCCTTCTCCTCGCCCAGCAAGACTGCCAAGAACGCGTGCCCTGAGGCGGACAATATCTGCGGGCTCATGGCGGTCTCCTCGGTTGTGCTTGTGCTGCTCTTCGGGGCGGGCTTCTACTACGTGAGCACGCAGGGGATATCGGACATCGGCAACATCGGGCTGGGCATGTGCCTGCTAGCAGCCTTCTTTGACAGCTTCCCGATCCCACCGCTCAACGGAAAGGACATCTGGGACTGGAACAAGAAGGCGTCCATACTGCTTCTCGTGGCGACGTTCGCAGCGAACCTCTACTGGCTCATGCTTATGTAGGCTGAGCCTCCTTTTTCATTACATAAGCCGGGTAAAAATCGGGTACATGTCACCATAAGGTTAAACTCCGTTATCGGGTAGACATAGTTGGGTCATAATGAAGGAAGAGAAACAGCCATCTAAGGTGCCAAGTAAGCAGAAAGAGGCACCTGATAAGACGGCCAATCGTAAGAGAGTCGATTTTCTCGTAACATACGAGGTGGAGGGGTCCAGATCCAAGAAACAGAAGGCACGCGCCTACTCGAAGGAGGAGGCGGAGGAGATAGTTGCCACGAAGCTAAAGGGGCAGATAGCAAAGGGAGAGATCAACGCCTTTAAGATCATCGCGGCAGATGAAGAAAAAACCTCGAAGTGACGCGTAAAAGAGCAAATATATGAGCGTTTTTAAAAATCGCGCCCCGAATAAAGCCTATTAAAGCCATCCTTTTTAAGTGATCCTGGTCTAAGTAGTTATGGTGAAAGTTTTTGTGTATTTTAAGAGTAAGTACTGTCAAGAATTGTAATAAGTGCAAGTCTTCGATCAGAACTTATTGTTCGATTAAAAAGAAGGGACATAGTAGGAAGAGCTT
>DUKA01000068.1 GCA_013329615.1 Candidatus Bathyarchaeota archaeon | reverse complement strand
CTGACCGGCGACGCTCGTCGCCGGCTGGCTTCCCACTGTCCCCGTCCGCTCCCTAACCCACCCGCCCTCTCCGCTTTTTAAAGGATTAAGGAGCACCCGTATAGATGCCTAAGGAGAAGTCTCAAACGTGTATCAGGGAAATGTTTGGAAAACCTTATGTTTGCGCCCCCTAAGTGTGTGCTCATTATGCCTAGGAGAGGTAAGGTCGAGATCTATATCGAGGTTCTCGAGATTATTATGAAGGGCGAGGCCAAGCCCACGAGGATCATGTATAGCGCAAACCTCTCTTGGAAGGTCTTTCAGAACGTCTTGAACAACCTGATCACGCAGGGGCTGATAACGGAGAACGAGGAGCCGGCGGGTAAGGACAGGGATGTGAAGCGGTACGAGATCACGGAGTCGGGGATGAATGTGTTGAAGTACTTCAAGAAGGCGACGACGGCGCTGCCGAAGTAGGCGTCTCGTTTATATCGGGTTCTCCGTGTATGCGTGCTGATGGACTTGGACGGGCACGTTGACGCCGGCTCCCTCTTCGGGGAAATCAATGCTGTTTTCAAGAAGTATGGTGTTGGGAAGGGCGTCGGCTTCGTGCCCGACGGGCTGGAGATCAAGATGGGGCGCGCCGCCTCGGGTGTCTGCACGCTCGTCTACCGCGAGTTCTTCACATATCTACCCCCCGACGTCATGGAGCTGGCTATGGGTAACGCCGTCGAGTTCCTCGGCGGCCTCGGCGTGCCCCGTGAGAGGATCAAGCGGCTCGACGGAGGCGTCGAGGTCACCCTCGAGGGGGACGCGCGTATAGTTTACTTCCCGATGCTCGAGATGCTCATACAGGACAGGGGCGTAGCGGGGAACGTCGACGCCGCCCTCGACTCGCTCAAGGGCTCCATAAGGTCCCTGATGGAGCTGTTCGACTTCGCCTGGGGCTGGGACGCCGCCTCCGAGGTGCTCTGGAGGAGCAATGTGGAGAGGCTGAGCAGGGTTATAGAGGAGAACCCGGGGATGCAGGGCGAGATCGAGGACATCGTGAAGAGGCACAGGCAGGGCTAGTCGGGTCTTATCCTGCCACCCGCCCCCCAGTAGTGCTCGAAGAGGTCCATGCACCACCTGTGTGTGTCGGGGGCCTTCGACGTGAAGCCGTAGTAGTCGAATCTGCCGTCTGGGGCGGGGAAGCAGAGCGCCGCCACCTCCTTTTCGGAGGCGGTGAGGCAGACGCCGAGTCTCTCGACTGCCCTGTTCTTCCAGCTGCCGTCGGCCTCCGCCTGCGTCAGGCGCGGGTCGGGCTCGTAGCCAGGAGGCCGGATTATGTTGACGGGCTCTATCACCCTGAAGCCCACGCCGCGTTCCAGAGCCTTCGCTATGTGGGGTATCGCGGTGAGCTGATACCTGTCGGTCATCCTGACGACGTACTCCTGAGCCTCCCTGATGACCCTCTCCACGTTGTGCATGGTGATCATCACGTCGTCTATGAGGGTGGCTTGGCCGAGTTCGCCTATGCGTGATGCGAAGCATGGGGGGAGGGCGTCGGCGGTGTGTGTCGCGAAGTAGTCCCTGTGGTGGGAGGCGAAGCGTTCCCCGTCGAGGAGGCGGAGGCTCAGAGAGCCGTAGGGGGTGAGGGTGTAGAGTCCGTCGGGGCTCTTGGCGATAAGCCCCACCTCGGCGAGTCTCATTAGGTGCCTGCTGGCCTCCTGCGTCGGTATGTCGAGCCTGCGGGAGACCCCGGTGGCGTGCAGGGGCGCCGATCCGAGTTCCTCCATGATCCTGAGCCTGTCCTCGTTGGATATCTCGAATAGTAGGTCGCAGAAGTCGTTGAGTCCGGGCACGGTGTTCTCCCGTTTTGTGGTGTTTTAACCGGGTTTAAAGAATTGCGCTAGTAGTCTATCTCCTTGCTCTTCTTGCCCGTGATGCCGGTGATGGTTATCCTGCCGACCGTGGCCCTCGCTAGGTTTGCGTCGAGCACCTTCTGGAGGCCGGCCGAGGGGGCGCCGAGTCCCTCGTTGGTGGCTACGAAGGCATGCAGCTTCTCGGCGGGGTCCTCGACGAAGGCGAATGTGCCCTCGAACATGACGGAGACGTAGTTCTGGCGGCAGTCGTCGGCCGCGCCGTAGAAGCCGTGGTCGATGACCGCCTGCCCCCAGACGTTCGGGTTCACGCGTAGTATGTCGAGCTTCTTGCCCTCGGGGGCGGAGTGGACGTATATGCAGTCTCTCTCGGTGTCGTATGCGTGGTTGAGGGAGACCAGGTAGGGCTTGTCGCCTCGGCACATGGCGAGCGTTATGTACTTCGCCTCCCTCAGGACGCGGCGGAGCCTGGCGGGGTCGGTGATTGCCTTGTCTGCCCTCCTCATGTGGTACATCATGGTCGATACTCGGCGCAGCGCCCTGATTAATTGTGTCAAGTCGCGGTCTTTGTGGCTAAGCAGCGATCATGTAACGTCTAGCGGCGTCATAGGGAGACGTTTAGGTCCTTGGCGAGTGGGACCTTGACAAAGTCGTTGACGAGGAGGCAGGTGACGAAGCCGTAGGCGAGTATGAAGAGGTACATCGCCGGTGTTATCGGAGGTAGGCCAGGGAGGCCCATCGTGGATATGGCGTAGACGATGGCTGAGTTTATGACGAGGGCGAGTGCGAGCCACTTGCTCGGCCTCGAGTCCCAGAAGTGGCGCCTCTCACGTATGCTGAGGACCGTGTAGTAGCCTGAGAGTGTGAGCCAGACGAAGACGAACGTCTGCAGGCGGGGCAGGTCGCCACCGAGGGCAAACCAGTTCATCCCGATGTAGAGTGCGCCGAGTGACTCGGCGACGATGAGGGAGGCGTAGAGGACGCCGAGCTTGACGAGGGCGTTCGAGTTCCACTTCTCGGGGACTGGTGAGGGACGCACCTTGTCGGTGGAGATGCTTAGGGTGACGTAGTCGCTGAGGAAGAGCAGGAGTATCATGTTGAAGGTCGAGACGACGAACTGCCCCGTGAGTATGAAGGCGAGGACTATGAATACGACGCGTTTGAATGTGCGTATTATCTTGTTTATGGTCCAACTCGTTATTCTCTGGTAGACCATCCTGCCGATGACGACCATGTCGAGGATGCCCTCGAAACCCTCCTCGGTGAGGACGACGCTGGATGCTTGCTTGGCGATGTCGGTGGCGTTGCTGACGGCGATACCCACCTCCGCTTGGCGCAGCGCCGGGGCGTCATTCACCCCGTCCCCGGTCATGCCG
>DUKA01000070.1 GCA_013329615.1 Candidatus Bathyarchaeota archaeon | reverse complement strand
TAACCCCAAGGTCGGTAGTTCAAATCTACCCCCCGCTACTTTTAACTAAATATAAATATTAACTCTCATGTAATTGAGGAATCCGCGGGGTAGATCCAAGAATGAGGTGAAAACCTAATTACTTTCTTGAGGAGGTTACTCCAAGTGAGTATCGTTTAAAACCCTGTGTTTGCTTCAGCGTTATCAACTGCGGTGAACCCGATTGAACGTTGAACAGAGAATAAAAAACATCGAGGAAGGGCTCCTTGAAGTCGCCGTCGACCCATCTGGCTTCACCGACTTTAAAAGCCTCACCCAGATCCCAAGAAAAGCGAGCCTGCTCGACCGCATGGCGTACTACAAGACGCCTGGGGTAAGCATCGCGGTAATAAACGACAACCGCATCGAGTGGGCGAAAGCCTATGGCGCTTTGAAAGCGGGAGCAAACGCCCCCGTCACCACGGAATCCGTCTTTGAAGCCGCCTCAATCTCGAAGCTAGTCGTTGCAGCGTTAGTCCTCCACCATGTTGAATCCGAAGCACTCAGCCTTGACGAAGACGTTAACAGGTACCTGAAGTCGTGGCGGGTACCCGAGAACGAGTTCACGCGGGAGAAGAAAGTCACCCTGCGCCTGCTATTGTCGCACCAGTCAGGGCTCCCGTTACTGAACACGATGTGGTACGACGAGAAGGTTGGAGTCCCCACTCTCGTTCAGGTGTTGAAGGGGGAGGCTCCCGCGTGGAACAAGCCGGCTATCCCGGAGCATGTGCCGGGCAACGTGTGGCGGTACTCGAATATCGGCTATGTGCTCATCCAGCTACTCCTCGAAGACGCCCTCGAGAGACCCTTCGCAGAGATCGCGGAGGAAACCATATTCAAACCCACCGGGATGAAGTCAAGCACCTTCATGTACCCACTGAACGCGGAGCAGCGGCAAAGAGAGGCGATGCCTCACAACAAGAACGGAGAACTCTGCGAACCCGCGATGCACGGATCCGCGCTCGCACAGGGAGGGCTTATAACTACACCAACGGATCTGGCGAAGTTCACGCTGGAGCTTATGCAGGCATACCAAGGAAAGTCGAGGGGGATCTTCTCTCAGGGTATGGCTAGGCAGCTATTCAACAGTGAGAGGGAGATCGATTTCTACGGGTTGCCGATGGCAATGGGGCTGGGAGCGTTCCTCCGTGGAAAAGATCATTTTACCTTCAGCCACACAGGGTACAATTATCCGGGCTCAGGCAGCTGGTTGGAAGCCTGCCCCAACGAAGGCAAGGGAGTCACAGTGATGGTGAACGGGGAGAATGCCGTACTGCTGGAGCTCGAGATACTCGCAGCTGTCTTTAAGGAGTACGAGTGGGAGACGGATCCATATCTCAGGTTATCAAGATGAAATAATGCCACCAAACATCGAGAAAGAGCTGAGGACCATCATCCGCGCGGACACTATCATGAAGTTATCAGAGTCGCGCATATAACATAGCAATCCTCGCCAAGGAGAAGAAGACAGATCCCAAAACGATTATTGCCTATACCCTGATCATCAGGTACTTTGAGAGGATAGCGGACCACGCGAGCTACATAGCAGAATATTTGACCTATGCAGCGACGGGAAAAAGGATGACCTTCAGATAATTTGTTACGGGAGGAAATAACTTGTTCACAGCACGCGAGATTTATTTCACGAAATTCATATTAGGCCCATTGATTCGATCTTCAAAATGCTCGAAACCAATGTAATATTCATACGCGTGAAATTAAATAATTGATAAAATTCTGTAATCGCTAGTTCAAATAAAAGTCAGCCACTATCCCCGCTACCAAATAATGACCCTTACAAGATTACCTCAACATACAATCGTCACATTACTGGTTTTTGAGACATCTATAGGAACGCAAAACACCCTCACCATAACAGCCTACTTGTTATCAAAAAGAGATGAAAAACGTTATCACCCACCATCTATTATGGCATAACTAGCTAACAGTTATCAGGAGATGAATAATTGAGATCGTACATATTCACAGCCACGGAACGTGAAAGACTAAAGACATGGCTCGATGGTTAAGAAGCCGACCAAACCACATTAAACCTCTTCGTCGATATAGGAAGAAACCTAAACAACATCAAGAGAGACGTCGACCTACTAGCCAAAGCCTCCGGAAAACTAAGAGACGAGGGAAGACTCATGGGACGCATAAGAATAAGTAAAAAAAATGTCAACGGAGCCCAATCGAGAAAAATGACTAATCCTTCCAGCAGCGGGCGACGTCCTCGCAACGGGTGAACCAGACGCCCTTCTTCCTCATCATGTGCTGGATGAGGCGCTCAACCATCATGATCCTGTGGGCCCTGCCACTGATGTAGGGGTGCAACGTCAGAACATAGACGCCGTTCTCCTCGTTGTCGTACATGTAGTCGAACTCCTGGCTCCACACCTCGAAGACGTCGCTGGGGGCGTGTAAGCCGGGGTTGAGGGGCGCCCTGCGGAACTCGAAGTGGGGGTAGTCGTCCATGTACCAGCTGATTGGGAGCTCGATGATGTTTGACTTCCTGCCGAAGACCCAGGGCTCAGACACGGAGCCGTGGTCCCCAACCCTGCACTTGTATGGGTGGAAGTCGTCTCCCATCTGGGTGCTGTCGTAGAGAAAGCCGTGATCCTCCATCAGCTTGATCGTGTTGTTGCTGTTCGCGAAGCCGCCGCTGCGGTTGCCGACGGGGTACTTGCCGGTGACCCTCTTGATCACCTCATTCGCCTTCTCCATCAGCTCAAGCTCCTTCTCGGGGCTGAGCTGAGGCGCGTCCTCGTGACACCACATGTGGTGGGCGATCTCGTGCCCCTTGTCGAATATCTTCTTGGTGAGCTCCGGGTAGACCTCGATGGTCCACGCGGGGACGAAGAACGTGGTCTTGAAGTTGTACTTGTCGCAGAGGTCGAGCACCCTCGGGACGCCGACGCGGGCGCCGAACTCCCCCTGGCTGATTAGCGTCGGGGTTGTCTCGCCGCGGAGGACGAACGCTGACATGGCGTCGAAGTCCCAGCTGAGAATGACTGCGCACTTCTTTCCCTTTGGAAGAACTATCGGCATATCGGTTCGAGGATTAGGTTACCCGGATTGCGCTTTTAAGACCGCGCATCAATCCAAGTGTTCGAGCTTGGGGAGGGGGATCCAGCCATACCTCCACTGACCGTTGAGGCACTCGATCCACCCGAGGGATTCGCCGAGACGCTGCACGGTCTCACCCACGGCGGCGTCGAGTTCCGTTGAATTATAATCCTGCGTGAACTTTCCCTTCTTACCGTCGATGGCGAGATGCGTGGAGGGGACCCACATCTCGATGCCCCTCCCATCCTTGCACCAGTACCAGCCAGGCATCTCGGGATCCTCTCTGCCGACGGTGACCTCGTCACCCTCGGAGGCGAGCATCGCGTATGGGAAGGACGCCCTGTGCTCCTTGACGACCCGGTACCTCTGCCGCTTCACGGTTCCAGATTGAGGCACGATGGATATAGTGTTTACCTATACTGCACCGAAAGGAGGGGGTGTATGTACCTACCGTTTAATCCGTGTTTCCCTTATCACGAGCACCGCGATCAGGCAGCCGAGAGCGGCGAGGCAGATGTTCAGGAGGAAGAGGGCGCCGACACCCAGCATCGACGAGACCAACCCGGCGACGGCGGGTCCTGCGAACATGCCGAAGTCCCTCATGAGTCGGTAGAAGCCGAACGCCTTCCCCCTGTTCTCGCCGCTGGAGACGTCCGCGACGAGCGCGCTGGCCACGGGGTGGAAGAAACCCGTGCCAAAGCCTAGGGCGAGGCTCGACGCCACGAGCAGGAACGGCGCCGCTGCCACATACAGCCCTGCGAAGCTCAGCGCGGTGAAGACCATGCCCACGGCGATCGGCAGCCTCCTGCCGACGCGGTCGGAGACCGGCCCCGAGAGAAGCGAGCCCAGCGCCGTGGCTCCCGCGACGGAGACGAACAGCATCGAGAGTTCACCCACGCTGAGAAGCCCCGTCTGAGTAGTGTAGAGGGGGATGATGGCGCTGAAGGCGCTCTGGTAGTAC
>DUKA01000194.1 GCA_013329615.1 Candidatus Bathyarchaeota archaeon | reverse complement strand
GACGACACGTCTTCTTCGACCCCAGCCCCATCGCCGACAAGATACAAAAGGAAAAACTCATCGAGGCAGTGAAGTCGACGGATACCCTGATACTCAACGACAGGGAAATGGGGCTCGTCGCCACGGCCTTAGGGGTCGAATCCGAGCCGGCGAGTCTCATCCGTCTCGGGGCGAAGAGGGTCGTCCTCAAGAGGGGTAGTGACGGCTGTTCCATCCACACGTCGAAGGAGATGCGTGACTACCCGGGCTTCAAGGTGAAGGTCGTCGACACAACCGGCGCTGGGGACTCTTTCGACGCCGCCATCGTCTACGGCATATTAAGGGGCTGGAACGAAGCCGACACCGCCACACTCGCCAACGCAGTCGGAGCCGTCAAAGTGGGCAAGAAGGCGGCGGGGAGGAACGTGCCGACCCTTGAGGAGGTAAAGGCACTCCTAGCGGAGCACAGGAAACCCCTCGCCGCGCGTCTATAGTGCTCAAAAATAACTTAAGCGCGAACCCCCGAGTAAACTACGGATTTTCATGGCAAAGATCGTAAGGCGAAAAGATGCCCCCAAGCTGGAGACGGTGAAAGGGCGCCACGGCGAGATACTCATCGCCGGCGAGAAGTGCATGATGATGATAAACACCATCGATCCCGGCCTCCCAACGCCGCCACACAGCCACCCACACGAGCAGATAGGCTACCTCCAAGAGGGCGAGGGCGACCTATACATCGGCGACGAGAAGATACACATCAAGGCACAGTGCAGCTTCGTCGCTCCCGGCGGCGTCCCCCACAACTTCGACGCAACAGGCAACACGCCCGCCGTCCTCATAGAGTGCTTCGCCCCACCAAGGGAAGACTACCTAGAACGTGTCGCAAAAGAAGCTAAGAAGAAAAAGTAGCCTACTTCAAGTTACCCAACATCCTGAAGTCTTCCTTCACCGTGTTGAGGACGACGTGCGTGTTCGTCCTCTCGATGTCGGGCATGCTGAGGAGTGCCTTTGGGAACTCGCTCAGGTCCTGCCTGTTCTTGAACTTGGCGACGGCTATGCTGTCTATCTCGCCGGTGATGTCGTAGACGGCGCAGACGTAGGGCAACTTGCTGATCGCCCGCTGCACCTCGATGAGCTTCCCGCGCGCCACCGTGATCTCTATAATGACTGTTAACTCGTAGCCGAGCCTCTCCCAGTCTACCATCACCGTGTAGTCCTTTACGACCCCCGCGGATTCGAGGCGCGAAATGTGGTTGATGACTGTCGCCGTCGAGACCCCTATCGCCTTCGCGAGCTCCCTCTGGCTCCTCTTCGAGTCCTTGAGTAGCTCCTGCAGGAGCTTCCTGTCTATCTCGTCGAGCATGAACATGGCACACGTTCCCCTTTTGATGTGATTTGATATACACTTGTATAAGAGATTTTTCACAAAATTAATATATGTAGATGGTGGAAGCGGTTTTCATAAACGATTATAGGTGTCGGCTTGTCTGGCGAAAGGGGGCTTGGGACGGTGGCGGCGATCACTGTGTCGATAATCTGGGGCCTGAGCTTTGTCGCCGCGAGCTCCATACTCACAACAATCGCCCCGCTGATACTCGCCACGATCCGATTCATCATAGCCGCGGCGATCTACACCCCAGTGATCGTTTGGGAGTACAGGAAAGGAAACAGGCCGACGGTGACCGATCTGAAGGAGCTCGCCCTCCTCGGCCTACTGAGCATGAGCATCTACTTCTGGCTGCAGTACACGGGCGTGCAGTACGCGGGGGCGGGGATATCGGCGGTTCTCGCGACGGGCTTCACACCGGTCCTCACCGGCATCGCGGGCACCGTGCTCCTCAAGGAGAAGGTGACCGCCACGAAGGGGCTGGGAATAGCCCTCGGGCTCACGGGCGTTGCCCTCATAGCGCTGCCGAAGATAGTGATCGGGAGCGTCGACTGGCTCTTCCTACTGGGCGTGGGCTGCCTGCTCGGAAACGCCGTCTGCTGGAGCACATACTCGACCCTCAGCAGGCGACTCATGAAGAGGATAAACAGGCCGCTCATGGTGACCGCGTACACGACCCTCTTCGGCCTGCTCTTTCTCATCCCGCTGAGCCTCACCTCGGACTGGGGCGCCGTATCGATGCTCAGCACCGGGCAGTGGTGGAGCATCCTCTACCTCGCGATAGTCTGCAGCTGCGTCGGCTACTTCCTCTGGAACTACACGCTGAGCAAGCTGGAGGCGGTCAACGCGACCGTGTGGCTCTACCTCGAACCCGTCGCGGCCTTCGTGGGCTCGTTCCTCCTCTTCGGGCAGGTCCCAGTCGTGTTGACCATCGCCGGCGGGGCAGCCATAATCATCGGCGCTTACATGACGAACAAGTCGAAGTAGAGCACGCCCCCATTTACTATACATTTGTTTAGATAAAACGGGATAAGGTATATATGGAACGTCTGCAGCGTACCGGTTTATTATGAACAAGTTCGAGCTTACGCACCCGGAGAGCATTGAGCCCCTCATGTCTGAGGTGAAGAGGCGCGATATTCGATACATTCGTTTAATCATCGTCGACCTGAATGGCATGCCGCGCGCTATGCTCATCCCCGAGTACCAGTTGCCCACAGCGCTGAAGGAGGGGATAGGCTTTGACGGCTCGAGCATGGGTCTCGTCAGCATCGAGCACAGCGACCTGACCCTGCACCCCGACCCGGGCACGTTCATCGCCCCCATGTGGGAGACTCCCGGTGTCGCCGTCATGTTCACCTACCTGAGCAACCCCGATGGCACACACTTCGAGGGCGACAGCAGGGGGCGCCTCAAGATGACCCTCGACGAGCTCGAGGAGAAGAACATGGGACTCAACACGGGTCCGGAGCTCGAGTACTTCTACGTGACCCGGAGCAACGGCAGTATAGTCCCCTACGGGGCGGGCGGATACTTCTACATCCCGCCAATGGACCCGACCGAGGACCTCAAACTCGACACAATGATCAACCTCGAGGCCGCCGGGTTCCAGCTCGACAAGATACACCACGAGGTTGGGCAGGGGCAACAGGAGATCAACTTCCGATACGCCGACGCCCTCAAGACGGCGGACAACGTCGTCCTCTACAAACTGGTCGTTAAGACCATCGCGGAGAAGAAGGGGGTCTCCGCCACCTTCATGCCGAAGCCCTTCTGGGGCATGAACGGCAGCGGGTGCCACTACCATCAGAGCCTCTTCGACCTGAAGACGGCGAGAAACCTCTTCGGCGACAGGGACAGCGAGACTGGGCTCAGTAAGAT
>DUKA01000154.1 GCA_013329615.1 Candidatus Bathyarchaeota archaeon | reverse complement strand
CCATAGACGCCGAAGAACTCCTTCACCTCCGGGATAGCCTTAAGACCCTTTGCCAAGTCGGCCCCCATCTCGGCGTTTATCAACACAAATGCAGTGTTCAACACAATCCCCTGATCCTAAATGTGTATTCTCCCGCTTTAATACCTTCTAATCAAGAGGGGGAAATTCACTTAAGCTCCCTCCCCCTATTGACGATGGAAGCTAGGAGAACCTTCGTTGAGCAAACTCGCGATCGAGGGCGGAAAACCCGTCTCGGCAGAGAAGATTGCCTTAGTCAAGCCAACGTTCAGTCAGAAGGACGCTGAAGATATCACGAAGATACTCAAGTCCGCCTACGTGCGGATGGGGCCTTACACAAAGGAGTTCGAGGAGAAGTTCGCGGAACGTGTAGGGGCAAAGTACGCCTATGCGGTCTCAAACGGTACCGCAGCCCTTCACTGCGCCTATCTATCAGCCCTCAAGCCGGGGGACGAGGTCATCGCCCCCGCTTTCACGTTCATCGCCACAATAAGCACCGTTATGTATAGCAACGCGAAACCCATCCTCGCAGACGTTGAGCCAGACACCTTCCTACTCGACCCAGAGAAGGTGAAGGAGAAGATAACGAAGAAGACGAAGGCAATCGCCCCCGTGCACCTGTTCGGTAACAGTTGCGACATGAAGACATTGACAGAGATCGCCGAGGATCACAAGCTTCTCATCATCAACGACTGCGCCCAGGCCCACGGCACTGAGTACGCCGGCAAGGACCTCGGCGCGTGGCCCAACGTAAGCTG
Source organism: Candidatus Bathyarchaeota archaeon (assembly GCA_013329615.1). Lineage (GTDB taxonomy): Archaea > Thermoproteota > Bathyarchaeia > TCS64 > TCS64 > UBA8941 > UBA8941 sp8941u. Next base: position 5,311 of record DUKA01000154.1, on the reverse strand, counting down.
CTACAGCTTCTATCCGACGAAAACGATGACGACGGGCGAGGGCGGTATAGTTACAACAAATGACCCGGAGCTTAACCGCCTAGGCTCACTCCTGCGCAGCCACGGCGACGACGGCAGATATCACCACGTCCTCTTCGGCCTAAACTATCGCACTACTGACATCATGTCAGCAATTGGGCTCAACCAGTTATCCCAACTCGACGATTTTTTGGCAAAGCGTCGACACAATGCCGACGTACTCCTGAAGGGATTGAAGAAGGTGGATGGCGTCACGCCACAGAAGATTACGCCGAAGACGAAGCCGAGCTACAGCTACTTCAGCGTGGTCCTAGACCCTGAGAAGATTAAGTGTAATAGAGACGAGTTCATGAAGGCACTGATGGCAGAGAACATCGACTGTGGTGTCCACTACCCTACGTCGCTCACGGAGCAACCCGTCGTTAGGGAGCTTCTCAAGCCCAAGTCGTGCCCAGTCTCGGAGGACCTGTCAAAGCGAATAATGAGCCTACCCATGCACCCATATCTGAGCGACACAGACCTCGACAAGGTCCTCAAGGGTGTGAGCAAGGTCGCCAATAATTATATTAAGTGAAAGACTGACCAATTTTCCCCATTAAAAAGTCCTAATTATTATCGATACCCTCTCTGAGCCGCGGCCATCCACGAGTCTTCTACCTACCTCACTCATTTTTTGACGTCGTTTCGAGTCTTTGATCATATTTAGCGTCGTTTGTCTGAGGCGTTGCTCGTCAAAAGGCTTCGAGTAGCCGAGATTTTCGCAAGTGCCCTCCTTCATCATTCGATCCGCAGTCTCCACCTCAAAAAGTTCCTCACAGAGAACGATCGCCGGTGTGCCGGTTGCCGCGAGTTCAAACAGGGTATTCCCCCCCGCGCTTATAGCTAGGTTCGCTTCGGTCATCGCGTTCCACATATCTGGAACGTTGAACCTGACATCGATCTTATGCTTGCACCGAGCAACAGCCTTCTCCAATTCGGAGTGGTGTTTGAACGCCGTTCCGATGACTGCGGTCATCTGGAATTCTTCAGATAGCGCGTCCAGTGTCTCGATTACCCCCGGCGTCAAACCGAGGGTATCCGCTCCACCCAACGTCACGAGTATCTTGAAGAGGGTTTTCTGCTTAACGCGACGCGTCTCAGAAAATTGGGGATTGATTATAGCATAGCTTGGCTCGTTGTAGACCCGCGTCGAGCCAGTCTTTACGGTTTTTTCGCAGTGATAGAGGACATTAAAGGCAATGTCAGCCTCTTTTACACCCTCCCCACAGTCATCAAAGGAGACAAGAACGCGGCATTGGCTCTTTAACCTCCTCATGTAGGAGGCGTTGTTGTTGAGTTTATCGACGACGATGGCGTCGAGGGGTGAGGCACATATTTTCTCATAGTCCTCGTCGTCGTTCCTCGTGATATCCGTCGGGTATCTTTCAGCGAGTTTAACGTAGGCGATTTCATCGCCGCGGGTTATGAATCTGACCTTCGCCCAAGATGTCAGTGCGTCGGCTAGGTTCAGGGCGCGGTATATGTGCCCCATGCCGAGGGCGTGGCTACCATCTGCCCTGATCAATACACTCGGTTTTTCCTCGGTCAGAGGGATCAACCCCTCTCCCTGAACGATGGGTCGCTATCGAGGAGGCGAACAGCCTCCCTGAGATCTACTATCTCACCCCCCCTGTAGAGCCTCTCGTATATCCTCGTCATGAAACGAAGGTCCTCAGGTGTATCCACAGTAAGACGATAGTCCCGTTTGAGGTCGGGGTCGCATTCGAGCGCCTGTATCTTGAAGGCTTCGGGGTGGTCGAGGATGTACTCGTCGGCGTGCTCACGATACCTCGGCTCCTTACCGACTGAGTCCCTGCAAGATTGTTTTAGCGACTTGGCACTGATGACGCAATTACCAGGACCGGTACCCCACGGCATATCTTTCGTATAGGTTAGATCAGCCCCGACCCGTATCTGGGCGAAGATCATGTCGTCGAAGTTCGCCGGATCTATTAGCGGGTCGTCGCAGGTGAACCTGACTATATGGTCGGCGCGGTGCCTCTCAGCCGCCTTGCAGAACCGTTCGAGGACGTCCCTCTGGGAGCCCCTGAAGACACTCACGCCGAGTTTTTTACCGAACCTCTCTATCTGGTCGTCCTCAGGGTTTGTTGTCGTCGCTATGACGATCTCGTCGACCCTGCTGCACTTCTGTACCCTCTCGATGACGTGTTGGATGAGGGGTTTTCCAAGCAGGGGGATCATGGTCTTCCCGGGGAGCCTTGTCGAGCCCATTCTCGCCTGCCCTATGGCCACGATCCTCAACTGGATCCCCATCCTAGACGTCTTCCCATGTTATCGGCTGGTCGCGCTTGATCGGCTTGACTACCGTCCTGCCGACTATGATGTCAATGAGTTCGGGTGGAATGCCGTATGCGGGGCGCTTGATTATGAGGTCGTCACGAGTGATCTTCGCGCCCTTCTTAATGTCCCTCCTCGCTATGATGCTCTTGCGGGTTTCCCTTCTCATCTTGTCCTCGGTGTAGGCTGGACGCTTGACACCGTCACCGAGGCCCTTCTCCACCTCCCTGATACCCTTCACTATGGTCTCCAGCTCGATAGGGTCCGCCGAGAAGGCGGCGTCGGAGATGGGTATCTTCTTGTCTATTGTGAAGTGTTTCTCGACGACGTTTGCGCCGAGGGCTACTGCTGCGATGGGCATGGAGAGACTCTCAGTATGGTCGCTGAAGCCCACTGGGACGCCAAAGGCTCTCTTCATCGAGTCTATGGCCCTAAGGTTAACGGTCGAGAGGTCCTTTATCGGGTAGTTGGAGACACAGTGTAGGATGATGAGCTGGTCGTTGCCCGCGCTCTTGACGGCGTCGACCATCTTCGCGACCTCGGACATGGTGCCCATACCCGTGGAAATTATCATCGGCAGCCCCTTCGCCGCCACGTACTTGATGAAGGGAAAGTTCGTCAAGTCGTCGGAGCCTATCTTGAAGACTTTGACACCTATCTTCTCGAGAAGATCGGCGTCGTCGTAGTAGCTTGGGGTGGAGAAGGCGATGATACCCTTCTTCTCAGCGTAATCGAATATCTTCCGGTGTGTCTCGGGGGATATCTCGCTCTTCTTGAATGACTCGAACTGGTGGGCGCCCCCCGCCTCGTCGGGGAACCACGCGGATTCGGTGACGAGCGTCTCCGCCTTATAGGTCTGTATCTTTATGGCGTCGGCGCCGACCCTTACCGCCTCGTCGATGCTCCTCTTGGCCTCTTCAAGGGTCGTGAAACTCACACCGAGTTCCGCGATGATGAATGTCGGCTCGCCATCGCCGATTCGCCTGTCCCCAATCTTGACGTGCAACCATGCCACCCCGGGGGTCTACCCCTAAATCCGCTGTACTAAATAAAGCGCTTTCCGACTAGGGCAACCGCGCTATGAAATCCTTCATGACCTCGAAGTGCCTAAGGAAGGTCTGTTCTAAACCGATGTAGCTGCTGAAGCCGCTTGCCTTCTCATCTTCGATGATTTTCCGCAGATTCTTCACGGCGTCAGGGTTTCCACTCATCCAGAGTCCCTGTGCCCACCTCAGGTATGACCGAGCTGATACGATGCGGGTCCACTTATTGAGAAGATTATATTTCCCTATCCAGTTCCCGACTGTGTAAGTGGCCTCGGCGAGCGGTCCCGTGCTCCACGCCTGCACGCCGGGGAGGCCAACGGTGTCCCCGAAACCCTTCCCTCGCGCATCGATATTGAGCAGGATGGACGGTTTTCTCATGCTGAGGAAGTCAATGTGACCGTGAAGGCGGTACCCAACGTGTAGATCGCACTCCTCGTAGAAGTCGATCTTGGAGACGTCATATGAGGCGTCGACTATCTCCATGCCCCTCTTGGTCGCGGCGTCCTGCACAGCACCTACTCGGAGCTCCTCCTCAGGGGCCGTGAACTCGTCTGCCCTCAGGCCCCTATGAAATGAGCAGTATATCTTGGCCCCTGCAAACGAGTCGGCGAGTAGGTTTATAGTCTCAATACACTGTTCGTCGTAGAGTCTCGGCATCGTATCGAATGGGGGCGCAGTGAAGACCACTTTCTTGATCGTCGCGGGTGTCTTAAATTTTTCGTTGATGTGGTCGAGGTTGTACCAGACCGGGCAACCGGTCATCGTGGCCTTCAGACCGTTGTTTCTTAGCACGTCGACGGTCTGGTTATCCCTACAGCTTATTGCCACACACTTACTCAGGATGTGCCTTGCCTTTGGTGTGAATGTGTAACTTGTCTTCTGATATGGGGTACCGGGTATCTCGTTCCAACCACCGCCGAGGAGATACATCGGTGCCTTGATGTCCTCCACTTTCTCAGTGAGCGGGTAGACGTCGGGGTAGAATGTCTTGTTGATGTTCGGACCGCCGCAGAAAATCATGGCGCTTGAGGCGTTTATCTCGTCGAGGTGCTCGTCGAGCGGCTCCCACCCCTTTAGAGTAATAAGCTTGTGCTCTGGGCGGAACCTCTCCAACAGCCTCTTCGCCTTTTCGAGGATCAAGAAGTCTCCTATGTTCTTCTTCGCGCGGGAGATCAGAACATAGGTCATTGCGGTGTTATCCCTTCGGCTCTTTCATTTATAAGGCGCACGATCAAGTGAGTTTCCAACCACTCTTCATCAACTCGAATCCCGAAGTGCCCAAGTTGAAGAGGATGTCTACACCCGCCATCGCGGGCACGAATGGCTTGAATACCTGCTCATACTCCGGGTGTTGGAAGTCCTGATAGGCGACACGTATCCCAGCTTCACGGAACGCGTCCTCTTTCATGTAATCCTTGCCGAATCTCCCGGAGAGGTAAACGTCGGCGTCCAACTCCTCGCAGATGTGCAGAAGCAACTCGGTGCCTGTCCCCCCGGCGCGAAGTTGCGAGGCGAGAACGATCTCAACCCTTATCCCCATAGCATCGACGAAGAACCTGATTATCTCCGTGTTTAGGTCCGCGAGTTTCACCCATTTCCTCGCGTATGTCTCTTCAAAGAACTTGAAGAATTCACCGAAGTGCTTGGACTTTGAGTAGTTCTGTTTCAGGCTCTTCCAATGGCGCTTCCCCCATGGCTTCGAGTCGTCGATCATTATCTCCGAGATATGTGTCTCTAGGGAGGCTTTCTTGATGGGGACGGTGAGCCAGGTCCACCCGTCGGCTGTACGTATCCTGTTTCTGTTCTGGAAATAGTTCTTCCTGAACTGGACGTTATCGAGGAGGACGAATGTGTCGCTGTTGGCGAGTTTATTGAGGAAGCCCATCCAGGGCAGGTATTCGGGCTGGTGT
>DUKA01000048.1 GCA_013329615.1 Candidatus Bathyarchaeota archaeon | reverse complement strand
ATTATACACGGGGTCCTGCCCGCCTTCTTCACAACCTCGGTGAGGGAGACGTATCCGGGCGCCTCGACGAGCGCGATGACGCCCTGATGACGCCGAGTCTCCGACAGCTTATCAAGCGCAATCTTATCCACGAACTCAATCGGAGCCTTGCGCCTCTTCGCCAACTCGACAATCTCCTTGACCCTCGGGTCACCCGTCGACCCCTCAAGCACGAGCAGTTTACGGACGCCGCCGCGCTTCAGCGTCTCAAAGACCGGGTTACGCCCCTCAACCTGCGACATGTAAATATCAACCAAGAAGAGGAGGCACCCTGTAAAAGGATACCGCGTGCAATAGGCGGGAATTGTCTATTGCCTATGAATTGGAGCGTGTGAGGGGTATGCTCCAGTGGCTGAACCCGGCGCCGCGGACCCATACGCCGCCCATATTCTTCACGCTCCGGTCAAGCCGGTACCAATCCGCCCGGACCAACTTTATCGGCCTGATCGTAACGTAGCCGGTGTCCTGAAGCAGGATCGTTATCCCCATGAGGAGATCGCTCGGCAGGTGGCTCGTGACCTCCGAGAACACCGTCTTGGAGTCGGGTCTCCCCTCTGGGCGCTTCTCGTTGAAGGATATTCGGCTGACCGGTTCGATGCTCATCCCTACCACCTAGTTGCAGAGGAGGTAGTCGCGCGCCTTGTCGGTGAGTTGGATCCGGCCACCGTGACCGGTGAGGATGTCGTTACGCCTCAGAGTCTTCCGTATGTCCGTGGACAGCCCCGTGATGGCGGAGTACTCGTTCTTCGACTTGTAAATGAGTTGCAGCTCCGCCTTGTAGTAGTTGATCATGTTCCGGAAGTTCTTCTCCTGAAACGTCATCCCGGTCATGTGTAGGAACTTCTCGTCCCTGATATTCACGAGGGACTGCTTGCTCGCATGTAGGCGGATCTCCTTGTCAACGTATGCCTGTTTGAGTTCGGGGTCCTTGCTGTAGCTCATGGCCCTGAGGTCGTTGAGGACGGTCCACGTCCTGACACCCATCTCGGCGGCGATCTCTATGTTTGTGTGGTCCTGTCGTATGCCCCTGAGTATTATCAGGCGGCGCTCGTCTGCGCTGATTGTGTGGTTTATCATCGTGTTTTTCTCCTTCTCCTGCTCGCTCTCACCAGAAACCGGGTGTGTCAACCTTCCTCCGCGCGCTGTGCGAACAATGCACTTATATTGCACCACGCCCGCGGAGGGGACCGACTGCTTTATTCGGGTCTAATCTGTGCGTCGATTACGCGTTCTGCCCCGAGGCGACCCACTTCGTCACGGCCTCTTCTATGGCCTTCCTGAGGTCGCCCTTTTTCCCGCCGAACTTCTCGATCGTTTTAAATCTGAGCTTCTTCTCAAGCTCGTCCGAGAGTTCCACGTTTATTCGGCCCATCTTCTTCTTTCAGCTTCCCTTGTCTTGTTCAGCGCTCGCTAAACATCTTTCCAGTAAGCGAAGTATCCGCCGTTTTCACGGGTTCCTATTCTTTTCGTATTCATCGTTTCTCTCACTTCGCTTTCCTGCATAAGTACATACGCACATACCCGCTTATAAGGACATGTATTTATGTGTGTAAGTGTTTATACACCTATTTTACCACGAGTGGGTATAGAGAAGAGATGCCCCGGCGAAAAAATTCTCGTTATGTGTAGTAGCACGCCATAAGCCACTACTTGGCACCGGTGAAGTGGCCGTAGACGTTCCTGCTGACCCTCGCGATGGCTTCCTCGACAGCGTAGGTGTCGGGTGCGCCCTTGGAGAAGCAGCTTATGATGTACCTCTCCCCCGTGGCGAGGATGGTGATGATGCCTACGTCGTTCCTTATCCCGGGTAGGCTCCCCGTCTTCCTCTGCATCTTCACCTTCTCGGCTGGGAGGTACTTTGGGACCCTGTACTCTCCGGTCTGGCACTTTCCCATCGTATCGAGGATGGCGTCGCAGTTCGCGCGCCCAGCCGCCTTGCCCTCCACGATCTGCCATAGTAACTGGTTCATCTCGGACGGCGTCGTGATGTTGTTCCTCGTCGTCCCGAGGCTCCACGAGCCCTTGTTCGCGCCGTTCCTCGCCAGTTTGAGGTAGAGGTCGAGCGTCTTCTCCTCATCTGTGAGGCTGTTCTCGCCGACGAGGTCGAAGAGCAGGTCTCGGCAATCCGCAACAACGAGGGTGTTCTTCAGCCCGAAGCGGCGCATCGTCGCGTTGACGTTCTCCTTCCCCACCCTCTCGACGAGCATGTCCGTGGAGGTGTTATCGCTGAGAATCATCATCAATCGGCTCAGGTCCCTGACAGTGACCTCCAACCCCTCGCTGAGCTCCTTTAGTATGCCCGAGCCGGGGACCTTCAGCGAGTCCTTGAGTACGAGCCTGTCGTCGAGGCTGAGTGTACCCGCCTCCGCCTGTCTGTAGAGTTCGACGATGACGGGGACCTTGAAGACGCTCGCCGTGGGGAAGAGCTCGTCCCCGTTGAAGCTGACCTCCTCACCCGTGCCGAGGTGCCTGACGGCGACCCCGAGGGACGTCTCGAGCCCCTTCGTCTCCTTCACGATCTCGTTGTAAAGCGTCATGTGTCTACATTCGCGCTCGGGGGCTAAAACACTACCCCGAACGCTTTTGTACACCCGCGGGGGAGGACACCTTGATCGTCATGTCCGAGGAGCCAGTCTACGTCGCCGAGGTCACGCATGTTGGGAAGTCCTGTAGTGCAGGCCACAAGGTGGGAGACAAGTTTGAGGTGAACACACACAAGACGGGGGGCATCTGCGGCTACTGCTACCACGACCTGTTCCCCACGCTGATGAACTGCTGCTACGGCGGCAAGATACCGTGGATCGACCCGAAGGAGTTCAAGTACGAGTGCCCGGACAGGTGGAACGACGTAAAGTTCCGAGTATACCGGAAGAAGTGACCGCCTTGAAGCCGAAGGTTCTGATTAGTTATAAGGCGGACAACTTTCCCGAGGACGTCGCCGACAAGCTGCGCCCGCTCGCCGACGTGATGCGCGTCTCCGGCGATTACTCTGAGCAGCTAAAGGACGCCACCGTCCTCCTCGCTTCGGGTGAGAGGGTAAACGACGATTACCTCAAGAA
>DUKA01000125.1 GCA_013329615.1 Candidatus Bathyarchaeota archaeon | reverse complement strand
GTACATTGACGACGGGCTACGCGCCTTCAGGGAGGCGGGTGCGGAAGTCGTAGTCGCCGTCGGCGGCGGCAGCCCAATAGACACGGGGAAGGCGATCGCCGCCATGGCGCGCAACCCGGGGGCGATAAGCGACTTCATGGGCGCGGGCAAGCTGGCGAAGCCGTCGGCGCCGCTGATCGCGATCCCAACGACGGCGGGGACCGGCAGCGAGGTCACCCCCTTCACCATCATCACGAACACGGAGACAGACGTCAAGATGCTCATATCCAGCCCCTATCTCATCCCCGCGGTGGCGCTCGTCGACCCTCTGATGACGCTGAAGATGCCGCGAGGCATCACGGCCGCGACTGGACTCGACGCCCTCACCCACGCAATCGAGGCATACGTCTCCGTCAAGGCGCAGCCTCTCACCGACACCTTCGCCATGCAGGCGATCCGACTCATCTCTGGTAACCTGCGTACGGCGTACTCGCAGCCCGACAATCTTGAGGCTAGGAGCAGAGTGCTCATCGGTGCGCTGCAGGCGGGGCTCGCCTTCGCCAACTCCAGCGTGGCGCTCGTACACGGGATGGCGCGCCCGATCGGCGCCTACTTCCACGTCGCACATGGCATATCAAACGCCATCCTACTCCCCACAGTCATCGAGTTCAGCGTCCCCGGCAACCCGCGTCGATACGCCGACATAGCCGAGGCGATGTGTGAGCAGACCAAGGGGCTCACCGTGGACGAGGCGGCGAAGAAGACCGTCGAGGCTGTGAAGAGGCTCAACACAGACCTGCAGATACCCACGCTGCGCGGCCTGAAGATAGACGAGGCCAAGTTCGAGGCGGTCGTCTCCAAGATGGCGGCGGATGCCATCGCCAGCGGCAGCCCCGGGAACAACCCGCGGATAGCGACCCCCGAGGAGATAGTGGCGCTCTATCGGAAGGCCCTCTAGGGTTACATTTCTTTAACCACCGGCGCCCAAGTCACTCTGATTGGTATGCCCGAGTGCGATCTGCTGATCAAGAACGCGAGGATCGTTGACGGAACAGGCGTCCCCTCCTTCAAGGGGGCCATAGCGGTGAATGGTGAGAAGATAAGCGCCGTTGGCAGGGTCGAGGGCGAACTAAAAGTCGACGCAAAGGAGACCATCGACGCCAAGGGGCTCGTCGTCTCCCCCGGCTTCATCGATGCCCACAACCACGGCGACTGCAGCATCCTCTACTACCCCAAGGCGGAGAGCTGGGTTAGACAGGGTGTAACCACCTTCGTCGGCGGCAACTGCGGCACCAGCCCCGGCCCCTACGGCGACTACATGGACGCCGCCTACTTCCTATACGACCTCTACTGGCGAATATCACCCGACATGTACTACGGTGAGCGCCTACAACCCATAGACAAAGTCAACGAACTCCACAAGGAAATGTATGGCTGGGAGATCGACTGGGGCACACTCGGCGAGTGGATGGACCGCGTCGAGGCGAAGGGCACATCCGCCAACGTCGTCCCAATAGCGGGCCACGGCGACATCCGCTACCTAGTCATGGGCCGCGACTACCGCCGGAAGGCGACGAAGAAGGAGATCACGGTCATGCTCGAACACGTCGCACGCGCGATGGAGGACGGCTGCAGGGGCATGAGCGTCGGCCGAGACTACAACCCGGGCTACTGGGCGGACACCTCCGAGCTTGTTGCCTGCGCTGAGATCGCGGCGAAGTACGGTGGCATCTACACCAGCCACAGCCTACGCACGGGGCTCAGGGAGGATCGTCGCCCCGGCGACCCATCGCCATCCAAGATCGGAGGCGTGCTGGAGGCCATCGACGTCGGCAGGAAGGCGAAGATACCCGTTGAGATCAGCCATCTGAGCCCGCTATACGACGTCTCACCACCCGGCAACAAGGAGATGGCCGAGGCATCCGCCAAGGCGACCCTCAAGGCGATAGACGACGCACGAGCAGAGGGCATCGATGTAAACTTCGACCTCATCCCAAACACTACGGGCGGCATCTACGCCACGCCCTATCTCGCTTCGGCGCTCATGCCATGGCTCAGGATAGCCGGCAACCTAGACCAACTCGGCAAGGCGCTACAGATGCCCGCGCTCCGTGAGGAGATCAAGACCACGATCATGTCGGGCAAATGGTACAACCTAAACCCCAACCTCACACCCATATGGGCGATGGGGCCGACCGTCGCCGAGTGCAGTGAGGAGAAGTACAATGGTAAAAGCATCGCTCAGATAGCGAAGGAGCAGAAGATCGGCGAACTCGACGCCCTCATGGAGGTGCTCGCCGCCGACCCGCACACGAAGGCCAACATACTGGGCGGAGTCCCCGGCTACATGATGCTCGTGAAGCACCCAGCCGCCATGATAGGCGTCGACACGTTCGGCGTCGACGACAAGTTCGAGATAAAGACACCTCCGGGAATGCTGCCGAACGAAAACACGTACGGGGGCCACCCACGCTACCTGCGTACTGCCGTACGCGAGGCAAAGCTCCTCACCCTTGAAGAGGCCATACGCAAGATAACCAGCCTGCCTGCCTCCAAGTTCAAGCTCAGGGACCGCGGCGTCCTCAGTGAGGGGGCATACGCCGACCTCACCGTCTTCGACCCCGACACCATTACGGACCGCGGCAACACGTTGAAGCCCCGCGTCTACCCGAAGGGCGTGGAGTACGTCGCCGTGAACGGCAAGCTCGTCGTATCTGGTGAGAAGCACACTGGGGCGACGCCCGGCAAGGTCCTGCGCCGGGAGTAACTCCTATACCCCAAGCTTACCATAATCTAGTTGATGACAATGTCCTTCCCGGCGGGGAGCTCTGGGAACAGTCTCAAGTGGGCGATCGTACTTGCCCTGCTCATAGACGTCCCATTCTTCGCCATGATCCTGTTCTCTGGGAAGCCTGAAACGGCTATGCTCCTTACGGCGATCCTCCCCATCGGCATCTCGGCGCTCATAGTCTACGCCTCATATACCGCGGGTAAGATGGAGTACACGCTCGGTGACAAGGAATTCAGGCTCAACTTCCCTCTGTCGCCACTCAGGATCAGCTACAGCCGAATAAGGGGCGCAGGGAAGGTTGAAACAACCCTCGGCATGCGACTCTTCGGGGGAAGCCTCCCCGGATCGCACTGGGGAAGATTCGCCACGAGCAACCTCGGGAGCCTTCAGGTCTACGCAACCAAGTATAAGGGCGAGTTCGTGCTACTCGAAATGTCGGACGGCGAGAGGATTCTAATCTCGCCTCTAGAGCCGGACGCTTTTCTAGGAGCCCTGAGTGGCAGAACTACAGTCGCCGCGCCCACCTTGATCGATGTGGAGGAGCCACGCTTCGACAGGCGCCTCGCTGCCGCGCAGATAGCTGTGGTTACACTCGCATGGCTTGCCCTAGTCGCATTCGTCGTCTCCATCTACCCCAACTTGCCGGAGATAATCCCCGTGCACTTCGGCTTCGACGGAGTGCCCAACAGGTGGGGGAGCAAGGTGGAGATGCTGTGGCTCCTCGGCCTCGCGACGATCTTCCCGGCTATGAACGCTTTCTTCGCCATAAAGTTCGGAAAATACAACAAGGGACTGACCACATTCCTGAGCGTCGTATTCCTCCTCGCCGTCGGCCTCTTCATACTCGTCGTCAACCAGATACTATCCGCGA
>DUKA01000106.1 GCA_013329615.1 Candidatus Bathyarchaeota archaeon | reverse complement strand
CCGATCTCCTTCACGAGAACATCGTCGACCATGATACAAGTTCGTCCCGTAGCCGATTTAAGACGTGGGCTCCACCCGGCATCAACGTTTATACGGGAGCAAACCAGCATCCAGCAGCGAAATGATAGGTCTACACCTCATGCTCGACGGCGTAATGCGTGAGCCGGTTACACGTGAGACCGTAGACGCCATCCTGCGTGAGCTCCCCAGCAGGATAGGGATGAAGATTCTCGCAGGACCTGTGGTCGTGGCGGGCCACCCCATAAACCCGGGGTGGACGGGCTTCGTCGTCATAGACAAGAGCCACATAGCCATCCACACCTTCACCGAGGGCAACCGCATAAGCATCGACGTCTACAGCTGCCAGCCCTTCGACGCCGACGAGGTCGAAAGATACCTGCACGCCAAAATTGGGCTGACCCGCGTCAACAGACACCTGCTCGACCGTAGCGAAGCCTAGCCAACCCCCGTCTTTTTCACACACCCGAAGGTGTATGCCTCCCCAAGCCACCCGCGTACATCGCCGTCGAGATCCGACTCCTTCATGATTACGACGTGGTGCATCCACCTCCCCGGGTAGGGCTCCACGGCCTCCTCGATCCGCGGGTGGTCCACGCGGTGGGGCAGTGCGAAGGCGAGTGTCACGCTTACCTCGGGTCTCTTCACCCACATCTGGGGCAGCCAGACCCACGCGAAGCCCCTCTCGGCGAGGAAAGATACCTGCGTCTTCCTCACGACCATCTCGGAGGGGCCCAGCGCCTCTACGAGGCGCCGCAAGGCGTTGAAAAGCCTCAGCGACTCCGGTCGACCCTCGAAGAGGGCTTCCAGCTCGTGCGCCACGGGCTCATCCACGGAGTAGTTTCACCTTTGACACGCTTTAAACCATCCACCGGTACAAGAAGTCGTCTCGAAGGTGGCTCGCTAAGGTTTATCTTGACTGTTTCCCAAGCCCTTCTTGGTGTAGTTATGAGCAAGAAAGACTCCAAGATGGCAGAGAAGTACAGGGAGCTGTCCCGCGTGGAGGAGGACTACGCGGTGAAGCTGGAGGGCGAGGTTCGCGGCTACGGCAACGAGGTGCTACGCGACATAGTCGGCTCAGTCGCAGTCGACAGCAGGAAGCACTCGGGTCTCTTCAAGGCGTGCGCCGCGATAGCGGCGGGGGAGAGCCTAAGCATCACTGAGGACGAGTACCGTGAACTTGTCAAGAGCCTCGAGAAGCACGAGGCGGTCGAGGGCAACATGATCAAGGTCGTTGACGACATACTCGCCAAGACGAAGGACGACCGCATCAGGATGATGCTCAATCACATAAAGAGCGACGAGATAAGGCACCACATCCTGATCAGGAACCTGACGAGGATGGTGGTGAAGCGCGAGGTCGTTCTAGAGAAGGATGTGTGGAACCAGCTCTTCAGGGACGCCCTGACGCATGGCCACGCCCCGCCGGACCAGTGGGAAGAACCAGAATAACCGGAAATCGAACGGATAATTGGGTACTTTGAGGGAAAAAAGGGGAGAAATACCCCCCATTTCCATTAAAGGGGATTTTTTAATAGGGAAAACTTCTTTCGCCTTGATTCGGGGGACAGATTTAAATAAATTCCACCCCAAACTAGTTTTTACTTGAAATACGCCGCAGGGAAAGATGTTAGCCAATAAGGACGATTATCTGAGCGTTGAAGCAGACTATGATTGTAGAGGGCTAGAGATTAGGCTGAACGGCAACGCCTACAAGGTCGATTACCCCGCCGAGGTGTGGGAGTCGCTCCACGACGACGCCAAGAAGATGATTGTTGACCACGTCGCCTTCATGTCGACGAATTACCTCCCCGTTGTCCTCGATAAGAAGGGGGTAGTCTACGGCACGAGGCAACCGATGCTTGAGAGCTTCGCATTCGAGAGCACCGTCTTCGACATACCCAGCTGCGCTCAGCTCGACGGCAGGTCAACCATGGACTACCTGCGCCGCTACTACAACTCAGACTTCCGATTCGAGGGCGGGGAGACGGTCGTCTGGGGGAAGAAGTACCGTCCACGAAACAAGGCGATCGTCAGCTTCACGAGCGGCAAGGAGAGCCTCCTCACACTCGCCCTCTGCAGGGAACTCGGTATAGAGCCCATACTCGTCAACGTTGTCGAGCCCAGCAACATCTACGAGGAGAAGCATAGGCGCAGGCTCCTTGAGGAGATGGAGGCGGAGTTCGGCGTCGAGTGGTACATGGTACGCCACGAGCCCGGAGTCTTCCACGACGGGCACAAGATGGGATACAAGCCCAGCAGCCTCGGCTGGGGCACGCAGCTCCTCTACTATCTCTTCCTCTACCTCCCCTTCATCTTCCACTCCCGGGCGCGCTACGTCTTCTTCGGCAACGAGAACAGCTGCGACAAGGAGGCGCCCCACCCCGAGGGCTTCCGCACGAACTACTGCTTCGACCAGAGCAGCAGGTGGACGCTGCAGATGGACAACGCGGCGCGGATGCTGACGGGGGGTTCGGCGCGCGTCGGCAGCCTCGTCGGCCCGCTTAACGAGATAGCCGTGACGAAGGTGTTGCACGAGGGCTACCCCGACCTCGCCAAGTACCAGATGAGTTGCTTCTGCGAGGACCCACCCGCCGAGGAGCATAGGTGGTGCTGCACCTGTAGCAAGTGCGCGAGGACATATGCTTTCATTCGTGGGCTCGGCTACGACCCCACCGTCGTTGGCTTCTGGAAGGACGTTTTCACGGAGGAGCACGCTAACCTGTTCTCGGCGCTTGGCGGGGAGAAGACTTTCGGCTTCGACAAGTCGGGGCTCGGGCGCGAGGAGCAGGAGCTAGCCCTCTACATGGCGGCGCAGAGGGAGCCGGACAACCTCTTCCTGCGAAAGTACATGAAGACGAGCATGTACAACGGCATAGCGGGTGAGGGCGGAGCCGGGAACGAACGCTTCCATAGGGACTACGAGGCATACATGACCCCCCAACCCTACGAGGCTATGCCAGACGAGCTGCGGGACAGGGTCTACGCGATCTACCGCGGGATACTGAGTCGGTAGGCGCTCAAACTTTATATCCCCTCCCCCCGGATAGGATGCTATGTCATGCGTCCATAAACAGAGGAAGAACGCAAGAGACCGCCTGATGAGGGCCGAG
>DUKA01000128.1 GCA_013329615.1 Candidatus Bathyarchaeota archaeon | reverse complement strand
ATCATAGGAGAAAGTAGAGATTGAGAAAGGAAATCATCGTTGGTTTTCTCCTCATGTCAATGTTAAATTGCTCCTACATGGTGCATGCTCTACAGAGCCCTTCTCAGTCCAATGAAACTTTTTTGTTAGATCGTCGTAATATGGACAAAGCCATTTCTTATGTCTTTACAGGTGCACAGAAAGATGAGGAAATCAACGACCCAACCAGCTACGAGCATAGAATCATTTGGCTAAGGAGTAATCTGGTTGTTAACTCCATTTTAAACCTAGATAACGTGACTCTGATAATAGAGTCTCCATCGGATGGTGGCTTGGAAATAATTGTTAACGGGGAACTCAACGTCAAGAGGAGCACGATCAAAGCCGCTGACCCAGAATATGGCTATCGATTTACTTATAGGGCGGGGAGCAAAGGCAAAGTCCAAGACTCAACCATCGAGGATATTGGGGCTTACAGTCCCACCCAACTTAACCCCGGTCTACTCATCCAAAGCCCTGGCATCGTTGTAGAAAGAAACACGTTTCGCCACTGCCGAGGTACTTCTATACAGGGTTCCGCGTCTAATCTAAGAATCGTAAACAACCTTTTTGAAGAAACAAGGCAGGGAGGTATCCAGATCGGAGCGCCAGATGTATATTGCTCAGACGTTACCGTTGCGAATAATACCTTCATCAAAATGGGTAAGCTCGGTCACCCGTCATATGAGATTTGCTGTGCTGGCTCAGATGATGGGATTGGTATAGACTTCCAAAACTCCAATGGTAAGATTTTTGGGAACTTTCTTATAGAGGGCAGATGCTCAGCAATTGAAATAGAGAAGGGCTCGAAGGTAGACATCTGCGACAACGTGATCACAAACAACCTTGATTGGGCCATGAACATCCATGACTCAGGAACACGAGTACTCATCAATAACAACACCATCGAGGATATTATACTAAGGCCAGCCATTTGGATTTACAACGGAGCTTTTGCAAGAATCGGGAACAATATAATTAAGAACGCCACTCCAGATCCTATCCACACCTCCCCTAACGGTTCTGCAGAGTTCTTTGGCGTGCGCGCATTGATCTCCGTTTCTCTGAGCGAGGTCTTGCTGGGTGAAACAGTTACCGTATCAGGTTCTATCATTCCACTTCACATTGAAGCGATGGTTACCTTAATCTACGAGATGCCTAATGGCATTATTTTGATTAGAAATGTTACTTCCACAGCCTTCGGTGAATTTGAGGATATATTCACACCTGAGATAGCTGGATCTTGGACCGTTAAGGCGAACTGGGGTGGAGACCTTGACCATGAAGGAGTTGAGAGCCCAGAAGTTTCATTCACAGTTGAGAAGGTTGAGGTACCTGCCAAATTTACAGTCACAGATTTAAGCATGAGTCCAACTGAAGCTGAAGTTAAACAAAAAATTACGATCAGTGTTAAGGTTACAAATGTAGGCGAACAAACAGGCTCATATACTGTTGACTTAAAGGTTAACGGCGTAGTAGTAGATACAAAAACAGTTGCTCTAACCGGAGGAGAATCCACAACGGTGATGTTTGAGCTAGTTAAGGAAGAAGCGAGGATATACGACATCGAGGTATCTGGATTAAAGGGCACACTCTCAGTAAAAGAGATAACACCTCCTCCACCGCCTTGGAAATTATATATAGCAATAACCGCATGCATTGTGATAGTAACTATAGTAGTAACAACCATAATCTTTAGGGAGATGAAAACAAGCACGTGATCATAGGAGAAAGTAGAGATTGATGCTTTGTGGATTAATTTATTGGGCTCGAAAACTCGCATCTAAATTTTAAAAATTTGATAGCATGTACAATTATATGCATGTTAATTATTTTTCTTTATCCTTACACTAGTCGGGGAACCAGAGAGCGAGTTCCGCCTTCGCCTCCTCGGGGTTGCCGGAGGCGTGGATGAGGTTCTCGCAGGCGCGCCCCTCGGCCGTGCTCTTGGCGATTGAATCTGTGCCGAAGCCGCCGCGTATCGTGCCCTTCTCAGCGGTAGCGGGGTCAGTGTACCCCGTGACCTTCCTGACGAGGGGGATTGCGTCCTCGCCGCCGAACCTTATGGCGAGCACCGGGTTCCTCGTGAAGTATTTCCTGAGCCTCTCAAGCACTTTCATGCCGTGGGTTACGGGGTCGATGATCCCCGGGGCTGTGAGCTGTGCCTTCTTCCCGAGCCCCTCAGCCATCGAGTCCGGGTAGTGTTTACGGAGTATGGCTTCGTCCACCTTCCGGTAGTAGCGCATGTCCACTATCTTGAGCCCCACCCTCTCGTAGCGGTCGATTATCGCTCCGGCGAGGTTCCTCTCCAAGGCGTCGGGCTTCAGGATAACGAGCGTCTCCTGGTACATATCGCGAATACGGCGGATTCCACACCTATAACGCCTTCGAACTGCGCATCCTAAAAAAAGGGGGAGGGGGGTACACCATCCGGACACGAAAAAGAGCCCTTTAAGGAAAATGAACGATAAATCCCGTCGGATAGTCGATCATTATGTCAAAAAGTGAGACAATAAGGACCTCTATCCTGCCGATTAGAAGCATAAAATCGAAAAATGGGTGAAGTTGAGTAGCCTTACCGCTGCTGGCCCCACGCCTTCGTCCACTTAAACTTGCGCGGGTCCCTCTTCAGCTTCAGGCTGCTCTTCTTACACTTACTACCGCAGAACCTGAGGACGCGCCCGTCCCTACGGACGAAGCCTATCCCGGTCCCGGGGGCGATATCCTCGCCGCAGAACGCGCACTTGTAGACAGTCGGCATACACTATACCTACCTGATCTTCCTAGCCTCGCGCTCCGTCTCCCTGAGCAGCAGCAGGTCATCAATCCTCACCGGGCCCTTTACGTTCCTGGTGATGATGCGACCCTTGTCCTTGCCATCCTCGATCCTGACGCGGACCTGCATGACCTCTCCGGTCAGACCCGTCCTGCCAAGTATCTGGATGACCGTAGCCTGTGTCAGGCTTTCCTGTTCGTCGGACACCTAGGTTCACCCTACTTTACGATTGCCTTGAGCTTCTCGACGATCTCGGCGACGAGCTTCTCGGAGTCACCCGTCTCCTCGATGGCGGCTGCCGCACTGCCCACGGTCAAGCCGAGGGCCTCGCCGATGCGCTGCTTCTCGGGAACGTAGACGTACGCGGCCTTCCTCTCATCGCAGAGAAGGGGAAGGTGTGCAACCACCTCAGGTGGCGAAACATCCTCGGCTATAAGGACGAGCTTCGCCTTGCCCCTCTCGATCGTCTTGGTCGTCTCGTTTGTACCTTTCCTGATCTTACCCGTCTCGCGGGCGACCTTTAGGGCCTCGTAGGCGGCCTCGACTACTTCCTTGGGGACTTCGAACTTCACATAGAATGGTTTCTTCGAAGGATCGGACACTGTCATTTCCTCCAGTTGTGCATACTAGACGCCGACCCTTTGTTTTTAAACGTTATGTAAATGGGGGGCTAGTCGTGGGCATAGTAGAAGCGTAGCGGCTCCTTCGAGTCGACGCGTACGAATCCGAAGCGCTCGAACTGGAGCATGTCGTCCACCTTGAGCCCTGCGACTAGGTTCTCCGCCCTGCCCGTGGCGATGCTGGCGTCCGCCATGACCACCTCGGCGGGGACGGAGCCACCCTCGGTGACCCAGTGGATGAACGGGGCACCCTTCTCGCGTGCGACTTGGTGCTCCTTTGAGTGGAACTTCGCCTCGGCGGTCTTTCCAGTCTTAGTCACCTCGACGTTGACGAGCCCCATGAGGCGTATGAGCTTCCCCTTTGCCTCCACGAGGTCCTTCGATGGCAGCAAGAACCTGCATACGCCCTTCTCGGGCTCGATTGTATACTCCCTGTGGCCCTTCTCGGGGTGGTCAGGGTGCAGGGGCAGCTTGGCGTGCAGCACCTCCTCAACGCCCTTCACCTTCAACTCGACTGGGTCCCTTACGAAGAAGTACCTGTTCGAGTGCGGGTCTATTATCTTCTTGTTCGCGGCGGCGAAGTTGCCCCAGCTTATCATGACGTTGATCGGCTTGGGTCCGACCTGTATCATTATCTCCCTTATCGTCTCGGGCTGTATCCCGCGGCGCTTCAACGCCCGCAGCGTGCCCAGCCGCGGGTCATCCCACCCAGAATATGTCCCAGCGTCTACGCCGGCCCGTATCTTCGACTTGCTGAGAATCCCGACCTCCAAGCCGAGACGCCCGACGTTGATGACCTCCGGAAACTGCCAGCCGAAGTGGTCATAGAGGTACTTCTGGCGCGCGCTGTTCACCTCGTGCTCCTTGCCCCTGATCACGTGGCTGACCCCCATGAGGTGGTCGTCGACGGCGCAGCTGAAGTTGTAGAGGGGCCAGACGCGGTACTTTTTCTTCTGGAGTGGGTGGGATCGTGTGCTTATCCTGAGGGCGGGCCAGTCGCGTATGGCGGGGTTGGGGTGGTTGATGTCGGTCTTCACCCTGACGACGGCTTCGCCCCGCTTGTAACCGCCGTCCAGCATCATCTTCCAGCGCCTCATGTGCTCCTCCGGGGGCAGCTCCCTGCAGGGACAAGGCATCTTCGCCATGTAGAGCCTCTTGTACTACTCCGACTCGCAGGTGCAGACGTATCCCGCCCCCTTCTCGAGGAGCCTCTCCGCCCACTCGTAGTAGATAACAACCCTCTCAGACTGGACGTACTTCTCGTCCACGTTCACGCCTAGCCACTTCAGGTCCTCGGGTATCCAGTGATACATCTGGAGGATCGGCGGCTTCACGTCGGCGCTCGTGTCCTCGAAGCGGAGAATGAAATGGCCCTTGTACATCTTTGCGTACTCGTCGCTGAAGATGATGGACTCGGCGCTGCCAAGATGCAGGGGCCCGTCCGGGTTCGGGGCGAACCTGACCTTGACCATGGGCCACTTGTCCACGTTCTTGAGCGGCGGCATCGTCTTCCTCTCCTCGGGCTTCTTCGCCTCGAATAACTCGGGCCACTGCTTGACGGTCTCCATGATCTTCTCCATGGGCCAGGAGTTTACGTCGGCGACGACGCCCATTATGAGGCGCTGTACGTCCTTGGCGTTCGCCTTCGCGTCGGGGTACTCGGCGAATATCCTGCCCATCACTGAACCGGGGTTCGCCTTCCCCCCGTACTGGGAGGCGTTGAAGACGGCGTACTTGACCGCAGATGCCTTGATCCTATCGAGATCGAGACCCAAAGGAGACCACTACGCCCCAATAGGAAGACGGAAAACTATTATCCTTTTCCTAAAAACGGAGCCTAGTACCTGCGCGCGGTGAAGTAATCGACTAGATCGAAGAGATCACGCTTCGCCGGTGTGTCGGGCAGGGCGTCGAAGCGCCTCTTGGCCGACGCTATGTACTTGTCACTCTTCTTGAGGGTGTAGTCGATGGAGCCTATCTCGCCCAGCAGCTTGTGGGTCTCCTCGATCTCCTGCTTCGTGGCTGAGTGCTTGCCAAGAACAGCGAGTATCTTCTCCCTCTGCTTCGGCTTCGCCCTACGCAGGGCGTGGAGGATTATGAGGGTCTTCTTCCCCTCCCTTATGTCGCTCCCCACGGGTTTGCCAAGCGTGTTCTCGTCCGCCGTGGTGCCGAGGTAGTCGTCCATGAGCTGGAAGGCGACGCCCGCCTCGTATGCGAACTTGCCGAGGGCTCTGACCTGGCGCGTCTTGCCGCCGCCGACGATCGCGCCGACCTCAGCGCAGGCACGGAACAGCGCACCCGTCTTGCCACCGACCATCGTGATGTAGTCCTCCTCGGTCACATCGCCCATGCTGGGGAAGGAGACATCGAGCACCTGCCCCTCGCAGAGTTCTATGGTAGCCTCCGTTGCCTTTGCGATGCAGAGGTTGACACGTTTAGCGCTCAGCCCCTTCGGGGCGTGAATGGTCATCGTCTCGAAGACCTTGGCGAAGAGAAGGTCACCAGCGCAGATAGCCATCGGGACGCCCCACCTCGTGTGCACCGTAGGCGCACCCCTCCGGACGGGGTCGTTGTCCATGACGTCATCGTGGACGAGTGTGAAGTTATGGAGTATCTCAAGCGCCGCCGCGTAGGGTATAGCGTCCTTTGGGTCGCCGCCAACCGCCTCGCACGCTTTCATTGTCAGGAAGGGGCGCAGCCTCTTACCACCGGCTAGAACCAGGTGGCGGGAGGCTTCATACAGCGCCTCGGGTCTCCGGGGCGTGAGGACCTCGTCGATGAACGCGTCGACGGGTTTGGCGCTTTCTGTTAGTTTCTTCTTTATGGCGTCGCCGCTCGACATGGCAACCACGTTTAGCAACTCGCGCCGTGGATAAAAGTTGTCCTACCTACCCCTCGTGGCCAGCTTTGTGGTGTCGAAGCCGCGCGCCCTGAGCCACTCCGCGGACCAGCCGGTGACCACGACGGGGATCTCGCGCATCTCGGTGAGATTCCTTGCGCCTGAGAGGAACATGCAGATGCGTGTCTCGGCGATTATCGTCTCGATGTGCTTCTGCAGTGCCTCCTCCCCTTCCACAGCCTTCTGGAGGAAAGGCTTGGCTATACCGACGGCGTCTGCCCCCAACGCGAGCGCCTTCGCAGCGTCGTGCCCGTTCCTCAGTCCGCCGGAGGCGATGACCTTACCCTTTGACGCCTCCCTGACCTCGATGAGGCTGCACGCCGTGGGTATCCCCCAGTTCCAGAGCGTCTTACCGAGGTACTCCATGCGACCCTCACCCACCTCGCGTGCGATGTGGTGCTCGACTGCAGCCCAACTCGTGCCGCCTAGACCGCTTATCTCGAAGCCCGCCACACCGGCTGCCTCGAGCCTGCGCNNTCCTCGTAGGATACCCCGGCGCCGGTCTCCTTCATGACTACGGGGACACCGAGGTCGGACGCAATGGCCTTGACCTTCTTTACTATGCCCTTGAAGTTGGTATCCCCGCCGACCTGCACGGCTTCCTGCAGCGGGTTCATGTGTATGGCTAGGGCGTCGGCGTCGACCATCTCTACTGCTTTTCGGGCTTCCTTGATGCCCCAGCCGAGGCTGAGTTGAGGGCAGCCTATGTTGGCGATGACCAGTGCCTCGGGAGCCGAGTCCCTTACGACGCGGAAGGTCTTTTCGACCTCGGGCTGCTGGATGGCTATTCTCTGGCTGCCCACGCCGATACCTACGCCTAGCTTGCCGGCGACTGTGGCGAGGGTCTTGTTGATCTTCTCCGCCTCCTCCGTGCCTCCGGTGATGGCGGAGATTATGAGGGGCGCCGAGAGCCTCTTCCCGAACAGCTCGGTGCCCGCGTCCACATTCTTCAGGTCTATCTCGGGGACCGCCCTGTGCACGAGTGAGACGTCACCGAAACCAGTCTGTATGTCCGAGTCGACGTTCTCCTCAAGGCTTACCCTGATGTGTCTCTGCTTCCTCTTCGCTATGCTCATTCAATCATCTCCGTAGCCACGTGCAGGGGACCTTGTCCCCGCGTAGCGCAGCGTTTACCACGCCCGGCTTGAGGGCGTTGACCAGCTGGACTTCGATGCCCACCTCGGCGGCGGCGCCCGCCTCGTTGATCTTGCCAAGCATACCGCCGGTCACGTCCGTCGAGAGCGCCTCTCCGATGCGCACCATGCCCCGCATCTTACTCAGCGAGAGCTCCTCGATGAGCTTCGCCTCCTTCACGAGTTTCGGGTTAGCTGTGAAGACGCCGTCCACGTCGACGCCGAAAATCACCCTCGTTGCCCCTAGCTCTGTGGCGAGGCGCGCTGCGAGCTGATCGCCAGATAATATTGTGAACTTCCTCGCGGAGTCTAGGACGGCGTCTCCGTAGAGCACCGGCACCATGTTCGAGTCGAGCGCCCTTGAGACGATGGAGAAGTCCGCGTCTACGATTCGGCGGTCCTCTGTGACTATGAAGGATGAGGGGGCGATCGACACGGCTGGGATGCCCGCGTCTAGGAGCGCCTCGACGACTATCCCGTTCAGCTCCACCATGGTTTGGTGGGTCATGGAGAACCCCGCGAGTTGCCGGGGAGACGAGTAGCCCGCGGCTATGTCGTATTCCTTGGCGAGCGGGTGACCGTAAGAGCCGCCGCCGTGGACGATAACGAGTCTTCGTGGCCCGGCTAACGCCACCTCACTAGCGAGACGCTTTATCGCCTCCGTGTTCGGCGTCTTGGGCAGGTCCTTCTTCGTGACGACCGAGCCGCCGAGCTTAAGAATCTCCATCTTTGATCTTCCTCGTCTTGACGCCCTCATCGGTGAGGTTTACCCTCATCGATTGGCCCCGCGCCGACCTTATCGCCTTCTCGACGTTGCTCAGCTTCTCCGCCTCGGCGAGGGCGATCATGCAGCCACCTCCGCCCGCGCCGGTGAGTTTCGCGCCGATCGCGCCATCGCGCCGCGCTGCGTAGATGAGGTCATCCAATTCGATAGTTGAGACGCCTATGGCGGAGAGGAGTCCCTGGTTG
>DUKA01000114.1 GCA_013329615.1 Candidatus Bathyarchaeota archaeon | reverse complement strand
ATGTCTCGTAGTTGCCGGCGAGGTCGGTGAGGGTGTTCTCGAAGCGTATGGCTGGGAGTTGATCGGGGTCCCTGCCGGCTAGGGCGGCGAGTGCGTAGTCGGCGATTGTGGCGAGTGGGTAGCCGGTGCCGTTTGCGAGGACGATGACGCCGATGTTCTCCTCGGGGATTATGGCGAGCTGGGCGGTGGCGGTTGAGACGCTGCCGCCGTGGCTGATGGTCGTGGGGCCACTAGGATCGACGTTGATGCCGAGGCCGTAGCCGTAGTGGCGCACGGTCTTGGTGATCCATGGCTGGTCGGGGGTCTTGATGCGTGGCTTCGTCATCTCGGCGAGGGAGGCGGCTGAGAGCACCTGCTTTCTGCCCACCTTGCCCTTGTTTAGGAGCATCTTGAGGTACTCCGCCATCTCGGTGGCGCTGCTGACGATGCCGCCGTCGCTGCCGACGATGCCGTAGGGGTATGTGCTTGGGAGCTGCTCGCCGGTGCGTGTGACTATGTAGGGTGTGGCGGCGTCGGGGTCGGCTTCGACGGCGTTGGGGCTGAAGGTGCTGCGCGCCATGCCGAGGGGGTCAAGTATGTGCGCCCTGACGTAGTCGACGTACTTCTCCCCGCTTACCTTCTCGACTACCTCCCCGAGTAGGCGGAAGCCCTCGTTCAGGTAGTACCACCTCTCCCCGGGGGCGTTGTTCGCCCACTCCTCGGCGCCGTCGAGGAAGGTGTACATGTCCGCCCCCGAGGCGAGGGGCATGTAGGTGTCCGCCGCTTTCATCACGTTACGTATCGCCGCTTCGGCGTAGGCCGTCGCGGGGATGCCGCTCGTGTGGCTCATCAGGTGACTGATCTTGACGGGCTTCCCCTTGGCGTGGAGCTTGATAAGCAGGTGCTTCTCCAAGGGGTCGTCGACGCTGAGCAGCCCCTTCTCCACGAGCTGCATGACGGCGATGCAGGTAAACGATTTAGTGATGCTCCCGATGCAGTAGATTGTATCGGGGGTCGCTGGCTTGCCCCTCGCCACGTCACGCAGCCCGTAGCCGCGGGAGTACACAACCTTCCCGCCCTTCACCGCCGCGAGGCTTACGCCGGGGAGGCGCGTCTCGCACATCTTATCGAGGATGAATGAATCGAGTTTGTCCAGCGAGGTCATGATCGTATCTGGATGTTGGGGGTTATAAGATTCCCCGCCAATCTAAAGGAAAAACTAATTCCATTTTTAATGGCTAGAGATTATAACGTGCGCTGATAATTTCAGCCAACTTAATGCCACCAGTTAATCCAAGGAAAGATAGACTGAGGAGAAGAACAATTCGCAGGGGCATGTCTATGATTGGACTGATGAGAGGAATAAAAGCTAGGATAGAATTGTAAACAATATGAAGATATATGTGCCACCAAAGCCAAAGAGAAAACGTAAGACCGTTTTTAAAAATGGAAAATTGGGTGATCCCTGATGCCTAGTTATTCTTCACGCTAATAAAAATAAAGGTTATAGAAGATGTACTCGGAGCTGGCTCTCCGGGGCGACCTTTTTCAATATTATCTTTCGGATCCTAAACAGGGGAGCTATTTTAATCTAAAAATACTAATTCATCAGGTTTTCTACTGCCTCTTAATAAGAGAAGGTCTCTTTCCTTAAGTAAACAACTTCTATTATGTTTAATACTATTCTCATGATCACCTTGTTGCCAAGCTAAAAGACACTTATATCCATCATCAAAAAAAGGATCATTATGATTATCTACATTATTATTTTGAACGGCATACTTTTTTTTCTCTTTTGTTTGAATATTTATTTCTCTATCAATAGGTAGTTTAAGCCCGCAAGAATGATAGATTACACTACTTTCAAAACGAGTATTAAAAGCATAAACTGGACGAGTTAAATCATGTAGTTCCAAATTGATTTTTTTTATTAATAGTTTAATTTCTTCTTCATTTTCCGCACAAAGAATTTTTAATTCTTTTGAATTTATACTTCCAAAGATTGTTGGTTTAATATTTTTATAGAGTCTACTATCATTATCGGAGTATAAATTATTAAAACTACCAATTGATTCTATATCTATGATTGTCCCATCGAAGGGTACATCTACCTTTTCTTGATAATTTTTCATAAAGAACCCTCGACTTTTAGGATTACTTAGATGGTGACGCGGTAGCGGTCCATGAGTTCCTGGCGCTTGCCCTCGTTCCACCCCGTCACGTCCGTGTAGTAGCCCGTGATCCTGCTCCACCAACGCACGTTATCAGAGCCACAGGACGGGCACGTCTTCAACATGCCAGTCGTCGTGTGCTGGCACTTGCTGCACACCGTCAGGTCCTTCGTGTAAGTGAAATACCCGATCTGGCTGTTCCTGCAGATGCGTTGCGTAAGCTTGTAGAGCGCCTCTGGGTCACTGCACGCCTCGCCCAGCCACGCGTGGAATATGTTGCCTCCACTCAGTATCGGGAAGAACTTGTGCTCGATGTCGATCTTCGTCCCGAGCGGGATCTTCGCGCCGACGTAGGTGTGCGTGCCGTTGCTATAATAGACGGGCAGATCGCGCTTGCCCTTCAGTAGAGCCGCGGAGCCCTCCATGTCGCCCTTCACCGTGCCCACGGCGAACTTCTTGTACACCGGCGAGACGAGGTCGGAGACGGCGAACGTCTGCGCCGTCGACTCCGCGGGCGTACGAGCCAACATCACCTTGAACCCGTTCCTCATCTCCAGCCCCTTCCTGTACTTCTCCATGTCCAGCAGGAGCCTGATCGCCAGCTTCACGGAGTCGGGGTCCTCGTGCAGCTGCTTACCCGTGAAGTGCTGGACCATCTCGTTGACTCCGACTACGCCAATGACGTTCACCAGCTCGCTGAAGTCGACGGCCGGCGGCCCCACCTTCCCCGTGCGCGGGTCCCTCGGGGTCTGCGTGGCGAACGGTACCATGTTGTTGGCGAGGGCCTTTTTCATCCAGAACTGCTTCGCCTTGAAGACGTCGATTGCCATACGCATATTCTCCTGCGCCGCCTCCAGCAGCTTATCGTAGTCGCCGTTCGCGCGGTACGCCATGCGAGGCATGTTGAGGCTGACGACCTGCCAGCCCCCCATGCTGAAGTGCTGCCCCTCATCGAAGTTCAGCTTCTCGTGGAACTTGGGGTCGGTCTCCGGCGTGTTGGCGAACTGGTACGCGCAGCACTGGTAGCAGCTGATGCCGTTGCCGTAGCCGCGGTACGTCGGGAGCATGTTATCGAAGTACGGCGCCCCGAACTTGCCCACCGACTCGTGGACGAGCATCCAGAGGTCGTCGTACTCCGGCTTGAAGAACTCTGGGGAGACGTAGTTCTCGTTCTTGGGGAAGTTGAATGGCTTGCCCCAGTAGTCCCCCTCGAGCGCCACCTCGGTGATGGCGCGGAAGAACATCTGAACCTCGTCCTCGTAGCTGCCATACGTGTCAGGGCCGATCTTGCCCTTCATGACGACGGGGACGTTCTTCCAGATGTCAGGCACGCCCATCGGCAGCTGAATGTTGCTGAATACGAGCTGCCCGCCGCGGGTGACGTAGGTCTGAGTCAACTCGTAGAACATCATCTGCGCGAGCTGCTTCACCTTCTCATACGGCAAGCCGCGGAGGAAGGGGGCGAGGAACATCGTGTAATACATGAAGCCCTGCCCGCCGCTGAAGTTCGTCTGACCCGCAGCCAACACCTTCACACTGTGAAGAATGGCCACCTCGGGCTGCTTCGCCGGACCAGCGACACTACTACGGAAGCCCGAGCCGTCGGGGATGAGGCCGTAGTAGAGGAAGTACCTCAGGTCCCAATCCTGACAGAATGGACGGCTACCGAAGTACTCCAGCGTGTGAATGTGAATGTCACCCTGGTGGTGCGCCGTCGCCAGAGTCGGGTCCATCAGAAGCAGATACTGCTCCTTGCTAAGCCTGTCCGCCTTCTTCTTGTGGACAGTCTCAGGGTTCGGCTGAAGGTTAGCGTTCTCCTTCGCCTCGAAACCCGAGCCCGTATCGATCTCATACGCGTCAATCACAGGCACACCGACACGAGTCAGGATATTCCTGTAGATCTGGAGCTCGGGCATCTTCTCCGATTCACTCCACTCGAGGAGCACGTTGTTCGTGATCTCACGAACCATAGGACCCGAGACGACCTTTGGCTTGAAGAGCTTGATACGCCTCTCGACCTCGGCGCTCAGTTTCTCCGCTTTCAACGGGCTGAGCGGCGAGATGCCGAACATCGTCTCCGCCAGCTCTGTCTCACGTACAAGCTGGTCGACTATCCTTGCCTTGTTCCACTCCACCAAGTAGCCGTCGGTGGTGCGCACCATCGGCATACCCCTGTACAGCCGCTCGGCATTGTAGAACTGCGACATGCTCGTTTGGCCGACCGGAAGATCCTTACCCCTCTTTAGCATTCAAAACACCACTCACAGCGCCCTCACTCAGCACACCACCGGGGAACATGTCCTCCGCAGACGCGACTCGGTCGCCCAACACGAGCACCGGAGGGTTGCCGAACATGTTCATCATGACGAACTCCGTCTGAGCCTCCGTGTCGAACCACTTCGCCTCGAATGGAATCCCCTTCTCCTTCATGTACGCCTTTAGAACCTCACACTTCTTGCAGTCAGGGAGGGAGTAGACCCTCGCCACGGAGTTTGTTTCGCTCATACACGTCATCACCGATGGAATACACTGGGTTAGATGGTACTGTGCTCACCCCGCGCGCTATAAGAACGTAATCGTCTCGACCATAATACTCCGAATAACGATCCTTCGTGATAATCGCTTTTCGCTCACAACACATATGATTGTCGCAAATATATGTAATTATATCATTATTATCTCAAATATCTACAATAGTTTATATATTCAGATATACTCAGTTACATTCCGTAAATACGCGGAGAAAGCGGGGACAAATATGACAATCATAGTCTGCCTCGTCGGCACGCACTTCCGCCGCCCCTTCGACGGAATCCGCTACTGGAGCAAACACCACGGCATAACCAAACTCTTCCTCCTCTACAGCAACGCCAAGGCAACCGACGAGACAGCGGTATTCAGCTACATGAGTCAGAAGAACGCCAAGGAGCTACGCGATAAGCTAGAGATACTCGACCCCGAGCTCATGGGCTTCGACCCAATGGACCACCGCAGCGCATTCAAGGCGATCTACGGCGTCGTAAGCAAGGCACGCGCCTCCGGCGAGGAAGTTCTCATCGACGTCACAAGCACAACCGACATCTCACAGGGCGTCTGCCTCACCGTCGCCCTCATGTTCAGGAACGCGCGCGTCTATAGCGTACCCCCAGAACGCTCCGCGTGGTACGTAACAGGCAAAGTAGGCGACCCACAGTTCGAGAACTGGTTCGAAAACGCCCGAAACCAGAGCAGCAAGGAGCCAAAGGAGATACAGCTCCCAGGCTACCGCCTCGAGCCCAACTCGAAGCACGAGGAGAAGGAGTGGGACCGCGAGAAGAAGCTACTCGTCCTCCTACGCGAGAACGGCGGCGAAGCCGAGTCGATAAGCGACATAATACGCTGGTTCGGCCACAAGGCGGCGAGCTCAACGCTCCGAAACAAGTTCAGCCGCATAGTCACGAAGCTCGAGATGAAGGGACTCATCGACGCCGAGAAGGGGAGCAAGATGAAGGTCATAAGCCTCACCGAGTTCGGCGAAATATTCGCAGAGGCACTCGCGGAGCAGAGCGCAGTATAACGGCGCGACCCCCCAACCTGCAACACTTTACAGCATGCAGTGAATATCCATCCCCCACTACGTGCCCCGTTTTCCGTTTACCTCAACGACGGCACGGATCCCGGCAAGCCGCCGGATATTATGTGATATTATTATTCGGATTATGTATTAGGCGGGCAACAGTGGGACACGGCCCGGCGCTCCGGGGCTACTTTAGCTAAGTTTTTAAAGAGAACGC
Source organism: Candidatus Bathyarchaeota archaeon (assembly GCA_013329615.1). Classification (GTDB taxonomy): domain Archaea; phylum Thermoproteota; class Bathyarchaeia; order TCS64; family TCS64; genus UBA8941; species UBA8941 sp8941u. The sequence goes on along the minus strand of DUKA01000114.1, from coordinate 302 downwards.
CCCGAGGCTACCATAAGAACCGGTGAATTTGACTTGCTAGCAGAGGTAGTACTCACCCCCGCTGAGGGGAAGAGGCTGATCGCCAAGGCGATCGCCCACATGCCGATAGTACAGCTCGCCAAGGAGAACGGAACCATCATCGTCGCCACGAGCACGACGAACGCCTACGTCCTCGAGGAACTCCTAGGCAAGGAGATCAAGGAGAAGGGGATGTTCACGGCGGGCGTCGTCACCAAGGACGGGCTACAGATCACCGAGGCCAAGGGCCGCGGCGACCACACCGTCATACAGAAGGGCAAGGT
>DUKA01000145.1 GCA_013329615.1 Candidatus Bathyarchaeota archaeon | reverse complement strand
CCGCGGCGTGGCTCGTCTTGCCGTGGTAGTGGAACTTGACGCTGTTGTTTGCGAGGCTGCTGCCGAGTGGTCCGTAGTTCATTGAACCAGGGTGGTGGCTGAAGACGGCGTCGACGCCGTCGAAGACGCCGGCGCGCACCATCCAGACCTTGCCGCTGCCGCTCTCCTCGGCGGGGGTTCCGTAGAACTTGATTGTGCCCTTGATCTTGTTCTTCTCCATGGTGTACCGGGTGGCGATGGCGCCCGCCATGCCTGAGGCGCCGTGTATATTATGGCCGCAGCCGTGGCCCGTGCCGCCCTCGATGAGGGGCTCCCTGCGCGGTGTCTTATTCTGTTAGACACCCATGAGGGCGTCGTACTCCCCCATTACGCCGATCACTGGGCCGCCCGAGCCCCACGTGGCGACGAAGGCTGTTGGTAACCCCGCGACCCCCCTCTCCACCTTGAATTCGTGCTCCTCAAGCGTATCCGCCAGTAGCTTCGCCGACTTGTGCTCGATGAAGCCGAGCTCGGTGTAGTCCCAGATCCTGTCACTAACATCGATTATCTTGCCCGAGTTCTCCTCGATCCAAGAAATCGCGTCCTTCTTCATTTTTTCGATGCTCATGGGGAATAATTGTTTCAGAGTTCTATAATAGACTAGCCCGTTAGATGCCGAGAATTTTTAATATTTCTCGCCTGCGAACGACCCTGTAGGCGGGGTAGTAGGCGTCCCTGTACGGTTGTGTGTGGTGCATGGGCTGCGGCCTCGCCCTGTCAAGCGCCCTGTTTATGGCGTCGACCTCGTTGTGCTCGAAGTCGAGTTGGCCCGACCAGACGAGCTCGGCGAAGGCCTCCCACGATTCGAGGAAGGCGGCGGGGACACCGGTTATGTCCGACTCCCTCATCGCCTCCATGAGCTTGTTCAGGGTGTAGCCCTCGCGGATGAATGGTCGCAGGTTGACCCTCACGACCGAGCCCTCGGGTGAGACGGTCTCGAGGAGGGGGTCACGGGGCTGGGCCTTCACGTCCAGACCCTGTGCCTCCGTCTGGAGGTAGTCCCAGGCCCCCGGCCCCATTATGTGGCCGACCCCGAAGACGCCCTGATATAGCAACTTGTAGACGTCACGCGCGCGCATCTCGGGCCTCGCGGCTTTGTGTTCGCCGATGAGCTCGGCGACCCTCCTCCAAGAACCCATACGTTTAGACCGGGTGGAACCCACGATTTAAGAGCGTCGAGTGTGTCAAGGGTTAGTCTTGCACCTTTCTCCTCTCGGCCAGCTTTATCGCGCCTGTGGGGCACGTGGTGGTGCAGAGGCTACATCCGAGGCACCGGGAGGCGTCGTATGCCTTCTTCCCGGCAACCATCGTCCTAGCGCCGAGGACGCACCTCTTCACGCACACGCCACAGTTTATGCACTTCCCGTCGTCGTCCTCTGCCATGAGCTTGGATGTGAGCACCTGCGTCGTTATGCCGTGGCCGACTATGCCGCCGAGTGTGTGGCAGCAGCACGTGCAGCAGCTGCATATGAGCTGAGGCTTCTCCTCGCCCTTGAATACGTAAGCCATGTGGACTAGGCCGGCCTCGTGGCTCCTGCGCAGGGCGGCGAGCGCCTCCTCGACGGTAACCCTGCGCGCGTGTTGACCCGGCCACTTTTCGGCGTAGTCGGAGCCGACGTTCACCGAGAAGCACGTATCGAGGGGGTTGTCGCAGTTCTTGTGAATGGTGCGGCAGCCGCAGTCCTGTAGGAAGATGTTTTCTGAGCCCCGGAGTATCTTCTCGACTTCGCTTAGGTCAAGCACCCTGTGTTCTGCCTCTATCTCGGCGTTCACTGGGATCGCCTCGGCCGATGTGAGCTCCGAGGCGATGGCCCGCAGCTCCTTCTCAGAGTAGTAGTGCTTTCTCGTGGTCAGAAGAATCCCTTCCTAAGATTGACGCCGTACTCGACGTATGCCTTGAGGCAGCAGCTCATGTTCGTCCAGCCCTGGCAGTTCTGGTACGAGCCCTGAAGACCGTCTTCTGTGTTACGCCACTCGCCCTCGATGATCTTCACGAGGGTCTCACCCTTGTTCAGGGACTCGAATGTGATTTCGACTGTTGTGTCGTATCCGCCGGGGTGTGGGGTCTTGCCCTCCTCGGGGGCGTAGATGCCCTCGCTGGCCGCCCACCTGAACCTGATGAGCTTGTTTGGGATCATCTTCTCGACCCTTACCGGGACGATCTCGCTCTGCCCCGCCATGTCGGCGAAGGTCCAGAGGACTATGCGTCCCTTGTCCAGGGGGCCGTCGGAGCCGCCGGAGGTGAAGTAGGCGCTGAGTTTCTTNNAATTTGAGCTTCATCCGGGCTTCTCCTGTGGGTGTTGTTTGGGGACAGCAATATATATGTTATACTATTATAACATATACTGTCGATGTCCGAGGCTGAGAGGCAGGAGCGGGTATTCAAGGCGCTCGCAGACGCCACACGACGCCAGATACTCGACCTACTCAGGGACCAACCTAGGACGACGGGCGACATCTGCGCCCAATTCCCGGGCCTCGATAGGTGTACCGTCATGCAGCACCTCGGCGTCCTAGAGAAGGCGGACCTGATCATAGTGAAACGGGAGGGGCGCATCAGGTGGAACTACCTGAACGTGATACCCATCCACGAGGTCTACGATAGGTGGATCAGCCCATACGCCTCGACGGCGGTCGATGTACTCGCGAAGATGAGACAAGACATAGAGAAGTGAATGTGAACCTCAACTGCACCCCCGGAAGAGGTGATCGTCTCACATCCAAATTTGATTGTTCTCTTTCTATGAACCCTTTTAATATTAGATCAGGAATATTAGTTAGTCATGCCTAAAATGGTGATTTAATGGACGATGACAAGGGGACAGTATATCTAAAGGAACGCATGTCTAAAGTGAAACACAAGATCGCCGTGATAAGTGGGAAGGGCGGCGTTGGAAAATCTCTAGTTACGGCGAACCTCGCCGTCGCATTGTCACTGGGGGAGAAGAATGTCGGCGTCCTTGACGCAGATATACACGGACCCTGTATCCCGAAGATGCTCGGTTTGAAGGGTGAACACATGGACGCCGGTCCCGCCGGGATAATGCCCGTCGTGTCAAAAGCGGGCATCAAATGCGCCTCGATGGCGTTCCTTCTACCCAGCGATGACGCACCGGTAATTTGGAGAGGCCCACTTAAGATGGGCGCGATAAAGCAACTCCTCGGCGAGGTTGCCTGGGGCGACCTCGATTACCTCCTCGTCGACCTGCCGCCGGGGACCGGCGACGAGCCACTTAGCGTCCTTCAGCTTCTGCCGGAGGCGGACGGAGTGATAATCGTAACAATACCCAGCGAGGTCTCCGGTGATGTCGTCAGGAAGGCGGTCACGTTCGCGAGGCAGCTTAACGTCCCGATACTCGGAATAGTGGAGAACATGTCGGGCATGGTCTGCCCCCACTGCGGTGAGATGATCAGCGTATTCTATGGTAACGCTGGCAGAAAAGTGGCGGAGGGCATGGGCGTTCCCTTCCTCGGATC
>DUKA01000179.1 GCA_013329615.1 Candidatus Bathyarchaeota archaeon | reverse complement strand
ACGACCTCGGCGCCGAGGAGGCGCGCGAGGATCTGCCCGCCGCAGCACACACCAAGGACCGGCTTCCCGCTCCCTATGACTCTCGACAAGTACTCCCATTCCCTTGCTAGGAATGGGTGTCTCTGGACATCGTTGGCGGAGATGGGGGTCGGGCCCACGATGAAGGCGGAGTATTCCTCGGTTCCGGGGAACGTCTCGCCCGCCCTCATCGAGTAGGCGTGGACGACATCGGCACCGACACGCTCCATGATGAAATGCTCGTAGAGGCCGAGGTTCTCGGTGGCGTCATTCTGTATGATGAGGACTCTGCCCGGTGCCATGCGATCTGATCGCCGCCTCCGCTTAAAACTGGTTCGAGCGGCGAAGGCAACCAATATGTGCGCGGGACGTAGAGTTCAGAGATATGGACGCGACACCCATCCCCAGACCCGCCTGGGCGGAGGTCGACCTCGATGCCCTAGCCCACAACATCCGCGAGGTGAGGCGACTCACCGACAAGAACGCCGAGATACTCGCGGCGGTCAAGGCCGACGCCTACGGCCACGGCGCGGTGACCGCCTCGAAGACCTTCCTCGAAAATGGGGCTGACAGACTAGGTGTGGCGACGCTGTCGGAGGCGTTGGAGTTGCGGGACGCAGGGATAGAGGCGCCGATACTCAACCTCGGATACACCCCCGATGAGAGCTACGAGACACTTGTCAAGTGCGGCGTCGCTGCCACGGTTTACACGCCCCATCAAGCGGAGGCACTCGACGAAGCCGCGGCCAAGCTCGGCACGAAGGCTGTCGCGCACGTCAAGGTCGACACGGGGATGGGTCGCCTCGGCTTCCAGCCGAGCAGCGAGACGACAAGGGCGATCGCCAAGATCGACAAACTAGCAAACGTCGAACTTGAGGGCATATTCACCCACTTCGCAATCTCCGACGCCGCCGACAAGACCTACACGCGGCGCCAATTCGAACTTTTCTCGTGGGTGCTCGCGGAGCTCAAGAAGATGGGCGTGGAGCCGCCGATTAGACACGTCTCCAACAGCGCCGCCATAATCGACCTCCCTGAGTACGCCCTCGACATGGTCCGCCCCGGCATCATGCTCTACGGCTACAAGCCGAGCCCCGATGTGGACCTGAGCCGGGTGAGCCTCAAGCCCGCCATGGCTCTGAAGGCGCGCCTATCCAATGTCAAGGCGGTCCCGACGGGTGCGGGACTCAGCTACGGCCTCACGTACACTACGAAACACCCGAGCATCATCGGCACACTGCCCATAGGCTACGCCGACGGCTACAGGAGGGCATTATCCAACCGCGGCTGGGTAGACACCCACGGTGAAAAGGCGCCCATTGTCGGTCGCGTCTGCATGGATCAGTGCATGATAGACCTGACAGACACAAAGGGGGCTGAGATCGGAGACGAGATCATCCTCTTCGGGGGAGGATGTGCACCGAGTGTAGAGGAGACAGCGAGGCTTCTGGATAATATACCCCACGAAGTCACATGTGCAGTCGCCCGCCGTGTCCCGCGCGTCTACACTAAATCGGGCAAGAGGATAGAAACTCGGAATTACCTAAAATCCTAGAGACCGAAATAAAACTCTGGTATGGTTTTACCGTCGTCTCTCCCTGCGCCGCTCCTCGACGTAGAGCTCGGCGCCGACGAAGCCGGCGGGGTCGCTGTGCGGCTTCACAGCTATGTATGGGCCGTCGACGGGGCCGAAGAAGTCGAAGACTACGCCCACGCGCTTCCTCTTGGAGTCGTAGACGAAGTCGCCTATACTCGCCTCCTCCTTGGCCCTGACTATTAGCTGGCCTGTGCTCTTGGAGACGTGCATGACCGAGCCTATGCTGTGTGGTTTGCGCTGTTCCTCTCTGTAGGGCACGCGTTAAGCGGTGTATGGGAGGCTTATAATCGTTGGGTGGCTCAGCCGCCGCGTGGGAACTTGCCGGCGATGAGACGCATCACCTTTGCCTTCGGCTCCTTGGACTCGACGAGCACATAGCCGGTCTTTATCCACGGGTATTTGGGGTGTGCGACCGAGGGTTGTAGCTCGGCCTTGAGTCCGGCTGCGACCGCGGCGGTGACTATGTCCTCGGTCTTGGGGGACCTCACTGCGAGCGCCTTGGGGACGCGTCTGCCGCTGCCCCAAGTGGCGGCGGAGTCGAAATAGATAGGCCAGAGAACCATCATGCCCTTTGATCTCAATCGAAGCACCCTACTGCCCCCTACGAGGGGCGTGGGCGAAAAAAGCTTACTCCTTGTGGACGACAGCGCTGAGCGCGCCGGTCTGACCGGGGCGGGAGATTATCCTCGCGAGTCCCTTCTCGGTCCTCACGATGGTGCCCTTCGTGATTACGCCGCGGCGGTTGTAGTCTGCGTTGGCGGGGTTGCTGATGACGTCGAGTATCTCAAGCTTGTCGGTCTTGCCCGTCTTGGGGTCTGAGACGTTGACGACGTTTGCGCGGACGATCTTGACCTTCTCGATGCCCGCGTGGCCGCTTACCTTTTTGAGTTTCTGCTCTCCCTCGAGGGTCTCGACGGGGTGCCTACCGACTTCATAGACGCGGTGGGCCCTGTAGGGTCTCTTCTTTCCACCCGTCGCCTTGCGCTTTGTTAGAGTATCGTTCCAGACCATAACCCGCTCCTCCTATTTGAGCACGAGTTGCTATAGCCGTAGAAGAGGGCGGGGTATAAAAAAGGTGTGGTTTTGGG
>DUKA01000215.1 GCA_013329615.1 Candidatus Bathyarchaeota archaeon | reverse complement strand
AGCTCCGCGAGCGCCCGGTGAACGATGGTCGCGCCGACCTGGCTCTTGATATCGTCACCGGCCACAGGGAGCCCCGCCTCCTTGAAGCGCCTCCCCCAAGACTCATCCGAGGCTATGAACTCGGGGATACAGTTGACGAACGCGCAGCCGGCTTTTATCGCGGCCTCGGCGTAGATCTGGGTTGCGATCTTGCTGCCGACTGGGAGGTAATTCACAAGAATGTCCGCGTCGACGCTTTTCAGGTGCTCCGCTACATCTACGCCCTTATGATCCTCGCCTACATAGAAGGCATCCAGCATATGCGGTGCCACGCCGTCGTAGATTGGTCCCGGCTGGACCTCGACACCCTGATTGGGGACTTCGGAGAATTTGTAGCAACCGTTCGGCTTCGCCCAGATCGCCTTCGAGAGATCTATACCTATCTTGTGTTTGTTTACCTCGAATGCGGCGACGAACTTGATATCGCGTATGTGGTAGTTCCCGAAGTATGCATGCATCACTCCCGGGATCTCGTCGTCGTTTTCTATGCCTTTGTAGTATTCGACGCCCTGTACTAGCGCTGATGCGCAGTTTCCGACTCCTGCTAAAGCAACCTTGATAACCATTTAATCATCCCTTAATTCATCTTACTGGAGGAACCACGGTTATATATGTCTAATCGTTTATACGCGTCTAACTATGATGGGTGGGGTGCACTTGGAAGCTGTTCATGTAGTTAAGGAAACGGAGACGATAGCACTCCTCATCGATATGGTTAGGAGACAAATTTTAAGGACATTATCAGCCGAGCCCCTCACCCAAGCTCAACTAGCAAAGAAGTTGATGCTGTCTGAACCAACAGTGGCTCATCACTTAAAATTGTTAAAAGAACACGGGTTAGTACGGGTCGAATCGACGAAGATCGAATCCCATGGTATCCGACAGAAATTCTATGCGCCGACGGCCCGTCTCTTCATAGAAGACTGGAACGCGACTCCACTTGAGCAAAGGAGGTACTATGTTCTTAGTCACATGGACCGGCTGAGAGGTATATTGAGCGTCTTCGAACTCCTTGCGGAGGAGAGAAAGTTAACCCTCCTCATTAAGACACAAGACGTTGAGTCTCTCGCCGAGTCTCTCGCCAAGAGGATCTCTACGGTGGCCGAGAGGCACTCGGCTGCTGATCCAAACCTGGACCGGGAGGCACTCCTCGCGATCATCTTCGCTGAAACCCTGAAAGAGGAACTTGCTACCGGAGAGTGGAGTAGCTTAACTTGGGGTTTTAAGGACGTGATGACTATTTTGACTAATTACAAGAAAAATGACCCTCCGAATCGTTTTTAGGTATTTTATCTATGAGTGCTTTAGCTGAGAAGATTAGCTAAAAATGATCCCAATCCGCCGGGAGAGACCTCAGTCGCTAAGGGTGAAGTTTTTTGAGCTGGTCGCTGAGGCGTCTGCGCCCCGTCTCGGCGGTCACCTCGCTGCGTGTGGCTTCGATGACGGCTCGGGTGATGTCGAGCTTGCGTCGGAGTCCCTTGAGTAGGCTGGCGTCCTCCATGGCGACGAGGTGGAGGTATATCTGCTCCATGCGGGCGAGGTGCTTCTCGGCTGCTTCGAGGTCCCCGGTTCTGAGTGCGTCCAGGGCTTCTCGGCGGAGTTCACCGGGGACGTCTCCTAGTCCGAGCAGGTACCGTGTTGGTGTTGCTGCGGCTTGTTCCGGTGTGGGGTACTTGTTTTTTGTAAGGAGGGTGTGTAGGATGGTCGCCTCGGCGTGTTCCTCATGTGCGGCTTCGACCTCCTCGTACTGGTCGAGTTCGGGGTAGGCTTCCGCGTGTGGGTGTATCTCGTCGAGTAGGCGGCGTGCCTCGGCGAGGTTTATCTTTGCTTTTTCGCGTTGGTTGTTGTGGTCGAGGAGTATGGCTTGTTTGCTCAGTTGGCGCGCCTTCCGCGCCCGCGTCAGAGCCTCGTCCCTAGCTTTCTCTCTTGCCTGGAGTTCCTGCGCAGCTTGGCCGATGATTCCTTGGAGGGCATCCTCGTCGGTTGACATGGGTCTTGTTGAACGCAGGGCACTTATATCCGCTACTTCGACACATCCCTCATGTTTCCTTTGTATTGGAAGGTGATTGAATTAGTAATGAATAACCGTAATCTTAAAAACGTGTAAACCCAAGCCAACCCAGATGCCGCGTAAGCAGGACAACTCGGGTAAATCTGCCTCATCCTCTAAGAAGCAGTATACTCGCAAGTTGGAGGCATTGTATCAACACGCAGCGAGCCTCGCCACGGCGGAGACCCTCGACGATGTGAGCCGCCTCACACTCGACGCCATGAGCCGGGTTCTCGGCTTCGACTTCATAAGCTTCCTGATCGTCGTCGGGAACAACCTCTTACCCATAGCTTCGAGGGGGTCGCCTTTGGTAGAGTCCATATTGCCGATTAGTGGACGCGGCGTGGTTGCTAGGACAGCGAGGACTAAGACCACACAGATCGTAACGGATACGCGCCTAGACCCTGACTTTTACGCCGGCTCAACAGCCAGCCTCTCCGAGATCGCCATCCCCGTCATACTTGATGGAAACGTGCTCGCGGTGATCAACGCAGAGAGCGTGAAACTCGGCGTGTTTAACGGCGAAGACGCTGTCCTTTGCGAGTTGCTGGCGAGCAACATCGCCTCGGCGATACATCGTATAAGGAGCAGGGAGAGACTCAGCGACGCCGAGACGTTGACCCGAATATTGATGAACGAGATATCCGACGGTATCTACATCAGCAACCTCGATAACCGCGTGATAGAGGCGAATCAAGCGATTCATCAGATCCTTGGGTATACTCGTGACGAATTCCTCGGTATGAGTCTGGGCAGCCTTGAAACCGACGAGAACAAGGCCCGCCTCCCCCAGCTAAGGGCGAACCTTCTGAAGCATGGAAGGACTCTGTTTGTGACTGAGGTCGTAGCGAAGAACGGTGAGAAGATACCTGCAGAAATTAGTACACGCCTCATCACGTACAGGGGAAAGCCGGCTATAATCGGCATCTCCCGCGACCTCAGGGAGAGGATGAAGGCGGAGTCGACGCTCAGGGAGTCCGAGCAGCTGTACAGGACTATCTTGGATACGTCCCCCACGTCAATCAGCATCAGCGTCGACGGGAACGTCGTCTACGCCAATCCGAGTCGAATGAGGCTGACCGGGGACATGTCGATAGAGGATGTGAATGCGAGGCACTGGGCCGTCGTCCACCCCGACGACGTTGGTGTTTTGAAGCGGTTGGACGTCATGAGCGCGAACGAACAACTGCCTTCGAATAGCTACGAGTATCGAATATTGAAGCCCAACGGGGTATACGCGCAGATTGAGGCGGTATCAACACCGATCAAGTATAACGAGAAACCAGGCCTCCTCCACGTCCTCTACGACGTCACACAGCGCCACCAGTATGAGGAGCGGCTAAAAACCCTCCACGAGTATGCGCACGACCTCGCTGCGGCAGATACCATCAACGAGGCAAGTCAGGTCGTGGGCAGAGTCGTGCAGGGGATGCTCGAGTCGAGCTTCGGGAGCATCGGTGTTGTTGATGGTAATCTCTTAAAGTTCTTGCACGTTTACGGCGTCGACTGGGCCGAGGGAGGGATCATGCCCATCGACGGCCCCGGTATCACGACGCGTGCGGTCCGAACCGGATCGATCCAGACGATCCCCGATGTCAGGCTCGACAGCGATTATTACTTCGTGGAGACTGATAAGGTGACGACGCGCTCCGAAATCGTGGTCCCCGTAAAGGTCGACGGCGTCGTTGAGGCCGTCATCAACGTTGAGGATACACGTGTGGGCGCCTACACGGAGAACGACGTCAGTATATTGGAGATGCTTGGGAACCACTTCGCATCCGCCATTGAACGCATTCACGCGACGGAGGCGAGTGAGGCGTACAGGAGCCGTCTTGAGAACCTGAACGAGCTTGTGATCCAACTCGACTCAGCGCAGACCGTGGATGAGACCGGGAAGATCGCATCGAACCTTCTTCAGAGGTTGTATAAGACCGAGTACGATAACGTGGCGTTCATCAAGGGTGATCGACTCGTCTCATGCAAATCGGGTCCCCAGGCTCGACCATTTCTCTCCCTTAGCGGTGGAGGCATCTCGAACAGGGCGATAAAAGAGGGGCGCACAATCTACGTGCAGGATGTGAGCAAGGAACCCGACTATATTCAGGGGGACATCGAGGCCTTGTCGGAGCTCGTCGTGCCATTCAATGTGAGGGGGCAAATAGTAGGGATATTAAACCTAGAGTCCCCGAAGCTGAACGCGTATACCGCAGAGGACATAAAACTCGCCGAGGCACTCGCGGGCCACATCTCGTCTACCCTGGATCGCATAAAGATGGGTGAGGAGCAGCGCGCGTCGATGGAGAAGGCTCTGAGGGAGGAGGCCGCGGCTCAGCGGGCGCGGGAGACAGAGAGGATGAAGACCCGGTTCCTCTCCGCGGCTACCCATGAGATCAGGACGCCCCTCACCTCGATCAACGGCTACACTACCCTCATTCAGGAGGCTCTCGAGGCCGGTGATACGTCTAAGCTTCTCACATACTTTGAGGTGGTGAGGAGGAACGCGGAGCGTCTGACGCGTCTGACCGATGCGCTTCTCGACACTCAGAGGCTCGAGGAGCGGCAGATGGCTCTCAGCGTGGCGTCTATCCGTTCGCGGAATCTGTTGGGTGAGGTGCTCAGGGAGGCCACGCCACTGTTGCTTTCTCGGAGGCAGTCCCTCGAGGTCACAGACGAGTATGATTCTGTCCTGCTAGTAGATCCTGATAGGATGTATCAGGTGATCTCGAACCTGATCCATAACGCCTCGAAGTTTTCGCCTCCGGATACGACGATTTCGCTTAGGGCTGAGAGCCATGGGGGCGACGTGGTTGTGGCGATCCGTGATCGCGGTATCGGTATAGCTGCGGAGGATATTCCGATGCTCTTCAAGCCCTTCCCGGGCATTAAAGTCGAGGGGAACAAGGAAGGCACGGGGTTGGGGCTTAGCATCTGCAAGGGCATAGTCGAGCTTCACGGTGGGAGGATCTGGGCGGAGTCGGAGGGGCCGGGGAAGGGCTCGACGTTCAGTTTCACGATTCCAATTAGGGGAGATGTTGAGTGAATCGGGTTCTTGTTGTAGATGATGAGGCGGACATCCTCGAGCTTGTGAAGGTGTTTCTTGAGCATGGGGGTTACAG
>DUKA01000063.1 GCA_013329615.1 Candidatus Bathyarchaeota archaeon | reverse complement strand
GCATCATCCAGCGCGGCAAGGTCGAGGTCGCCGCCCGCGAGGGCAAGAAGGTGCCCGAGGGCCTCGTAATAGGCGCGGACGGCGAGTACATGACCGACCCCAACGAGATACTCGCGGAGATGGTGAAGGGCAGGGCGGCCCTCCTACCCCTCGGCGGCCTCGCCGAGACCGGCGGATACAAGGGCTACGGCTACGCCACCGTCGTCGAGATACTCAGCGCCAGCCTCCAGAGCGGAGCCTTCCTCAAGGCTCTCACGGGCACCAACCTAGGCCACTTTTTCATGGCGGTAGACGTCGAGGCATTCACCGACATCCCCTCCTTCAAGAAGACCACCGGCGACATTCTCCGCGGGCTACGCGCATCCCGCAAGATGCCGGGCCACGACCGTATCTACACCGCCGGCGAGAAGGAGTACGTCATATGGCAGGAGCGCAAGAAGACCGGCATACCCCTCAACCTGAGCCTCCAGAAAGAACTCCTCCAGCTACGCGAGGAATGCGACCTCAAGAAGTACAAGTTCCCATTTTAAAAACCCGTCAACCCCAGGTTGACAATGCTCCTCCTCAGGAGCGCACCGGCGCCAAAAGCGGCGAATCTCCTGCGATCCTCCACCGCACTCCCGCTGCCTAACGGAACCCAAAAACAGTTCCAAACCATAAAACAGGCACTAAAACCGAAAAACGTGGCGGCGGCGGAGGAGGAAACGCTGAACCACACACACGCGCCATGACGACGCAAAGTATTATGAGCATCCTCTCCCCCGTAAACACGATTCCAATTTGAAGATACTCGAAGACATAAAGGTCCTAGACTTCACACACGTCTGGTTCGGACCCTACTGCACAATGATGCTCAGCGCCCTCGGCGCCGACGTCATCACTGTCGAACCTCCATGGGGCAACATCGGACGCCTCGGACCCGGAGAACTCTACAAGGGCACATCAACCAGCTTTATGGCGGTCAACTGCAACAAGAAAGGCATAACAATCGACATGAAGAAACCCGAAGGCATCGCCCTCGTAAAGGAACTCGTCGCCAAGAGCGACGTCGTCGTCCAGAACTTCGCCACCGGCGCCATGGAGCGCCTTGGACTCGGCTACGACGAACTCAAGAAGATAAAGCCCGACATAATCTACGCCGCCCTCAGCGGCTTCGGCCAGTACGGCCCCTACAGCAAGTACGGCAGCTACGCGGTCGTCGCCGAGGCGATCAGCGGTCACACATACGCCACCGGCAAGGGCATTTCACCCGAACACGAACCCGTCGACATGGCGGGCGCCCTCGGAGACATCGGCCCCGGCACATTCGCCGCATTCGCCATCGTCGCCGCCATACGCCACCGCGACAAGACCGGCAAGGGACAGATGATCGACGTCAACCAGGTCGACACCATGGCCAGCTTCAACTGCTGCGAAACCGTCGCCTACGACCTCTTCAAGGAGAGCCCAATAGAGAGGCGCAGGAAACGCGTCCGCCCACCCAGCGAGCTCTGGGGCATCATCAAGGTCGAGGACGGATGGATACAGATCGCGGGCAGCCGTCCCAAGGCGGTCGAGGAGATGAAGGCAAAGCTCGGCGTCGAGGAGGTAACCTTAGACTTCGTCAAGGAGAAACTCTCAACGATGACGAGGAAGGAAGCCTTCGCGTGGCTCGTCAGCTTCGACGTTCCAAGCGCCCCCATCTACGAGGCATACGAGGGGTTTGATGACCCACATCTACAGGCAAGGAAGACCTTCGTCGAGGTTCCCCACAAACTCGCGGGTAGCTACAGGATACCAAAGTTCCCAGCTGAGTTCAGCCTGACACCCGGCGAGCTAAAAACCGGCGCCCACGTCCTCGGCCAGCACACCGAGGAGGTCCTCAAGAAGGTGCTCAAGAAGTCCAAGAAGCAGATAGAGGAGCTTGAACAGAATGGCACCGTCACCATCTGGAGACCCTAAAAACTCCAGCCTTCATTTAACCGATTATTATCCCCTTTACGAATCCTCTCAGCCATGACGCCGCAGCCTTGACCGCCCCACCGATGATCGGCTTACCGAGGTAGATGGTGACGAGGACTATCAGTATCTCCACCTTGCCGATTATCATCGCCACCATCAGCACAAACTTATAGAACGTAGGCAGTGAGAGGCTCATCACCCCCATCGAGATGCCGTTCGTCGTCAACGCCGAACCTACCTCGAAGAGCGAGTTCGTCACCCTGTCGTTTAGAGTTGGGCTCTGAACTGGGTCGAGATAGACGTATGGTATAGCCCCGAGGAGGGACATCACGATGAACGCAAGCAGTATGAGCACGCAACTCGACTTGTAGTCAAGCTCGCGCCTCTCGCAGAGGGCGTTTAGAAGGAAGCCAGTCATCAGGAAACTAATGCAGTCGAGGGAGACCGCTATCATCCCCTCCCTCTCGGAGTAATAGAGCCCCACGAGGAGCGGAATTATCAGTAGGAGGCCGCAGCTCTACAATAGGAAGCCCAGGTTCGCGAGAATCCTCAGCCTCAAGAAGCCTCACCTACACCATTTATTGACTTAACGAGTTGCCGAAGAGGCTCGTGCTCACATGTACCCCCTGAGGGAGCCTCTTCAGCTTCAAGACACGTCTCCTTTTAACTAACACTTACCCGAGCGCCTGCCTCATCCTCTTCGCACTTCGTGTGCAAAAATGCCCGAAAGTGGGTGATTATCACCATTTTAGCACTTTTAGGTGGCTACTTCGTCTAGTAATTCTCTTTTCCGATTCTCTTTCCCAGCACCCTGTGGAAATCCCGCGCGTATCCCTCTCCACCTTCTAGGCTCTCGTGGAGTGTATCATACTCTGCTTCCAGTGCGGTGATGGATGGAACGGGTTTTACAGCCTCGTTGAGGCCAAGTTCGTTCCTGAGTACGTCGAAGATGGCGGGGTTCGTAAGGGCTGCCCTGCCGATCATGACGCCTGCGACGCCCATGCCTCGCAGCTGCCTCACCTTATCCGCCGAGTCGATGCCTCCGTTCGCAATTACAGGTATGCCGCGGGCGGCGTCGACGCACTCAGGGTAGACTGAGTAGTCATTCTCCTCCACCGATCCCTGTGAAGCCGTCTTGGCGTGGATTATGAAGAGGTTCGCGTCGACGCCTCCGAGGATGTTTAAGTAGACCTTCTGCGCCTTCTCGTATGCGTTCGTGCCCAGCCGTATCTTGAGGGACGCCTTGTGGCCGTGTGCGTGTATGATGGAGACGAGTCTGCCCGTCTTCGCCGTCCTTTTTATCATGGCCGCCCCCTTCCCCTGCCTGATCACGTCGGGGCTCGGGCAGCTCAGGTTCAGGTTGAAGCCCTCGAAGCCTGGGAATGGCTCGAAACCACCGAGAAAGGACTCTAGGTGTTCCTCCTTCCCTGTTAGAAGTTGTATCTGCACAGGCGTCGAGTCGCGGACAGCTATCTTCTCCAGTGCCTGCCTGTTGCCCCTTAGGAAACTCTCGACGTGTGCTATCTCCGTGAAGGTCATGTCAGCCCCGTGACGGAAACAAAGCGTCCTGAGGACACTGTCCGTGTAGCCTTCGAGGGGGGCGAGCATCAGGCGGAACAAGACAAGGATACAACTGCGGCGGTGGATATATGCGTGTCAGCGGGAGACGAAACCGTTCCCCGGTAAGTAGAACCTGAGTTCTTCTGGTAGGTCGCGAGTGACACCTATCCTATGGCTCGTGTTATAAGTGGGAACGGGCGGGGCGTCGAATATATGCACCGGAGAGTCCGGCGCTGTTATCGGACACCCATTAATCTCCCGCGTAATCCCCAGCGCCAAGCTCAGCTTCCCTGGGCCACTTGTTAACTCCCTGACGCCGCTCATGAGGCGGAGCCTCATCATCGCCTCTACGCCACGCGTGGGCTCGATCGCCCTGAATAGGACGCCGCCCACACCACCCGGTACATGGGCGATCACGTTCAGCATCCAGTACTTGTGCACGTTGTAGACGAAGAGGTGCCCCGGCTCAGCCCACATCATGGCGTTGTAGTTCTTCCTACCGTGGAAGGCTCGGCTCGCGGGGTCCGCCTCGCCGTGGTACGCTTCCGTCTCGACTACGACGCCCTCGAGACTCTCGCCGCCGAGGAGCCTCACAAGAGTCTTCCCCAGCAGCTCACGCGCCACGACATCCGGACTCCTCTCATAGAACCGCCTGGGAAGAACCCTGCCCTGAGACACGGATAAACCGGCGC
>DUKA01000195.1 GCA_013329615.1 Candidatus Bathyarchaeota archaeon | reverse complement strand
GCTAGGCTTCGTGTAGAAGGTTACGAGGTCGAGGATGTTTAGGTTGGGGTACTCGGGGTGGTCGACTTTGATGCTGTCGGCGATGTAGTTCCTGATCTTCCAGCCGAGGGGTATCCACTCGCCCTTGTTCTCGAGGGTGGGCTTGAGTCCGATGCTGTCAGCGTTAATGAAGGCGTACCAGAGGCCGCCGTAGGCGATGTCGGCTTCGACTTCCCCTATCTTTGGGACGTCGAACTTCATCGTCTTCCAGTAGAAGCTGGGGACGCCCTGCATCGCGATGCTCTTCGCGACGCCGTCCTTGACCTCGACCTTCGTCTTGACGAGGCCGGAGACGGTGTCGAAGGTGATCTCCGTGTACGGCTCCTTGACATCAACCATACCCGTGTTCACGAGGGCGGCACTGCAACTGTACGTCGAGTCGCCGCAGGCGCTGAAGTAGCCGTCTGTCCAGAGGTAGATGACGCCGACGTCAGCCTCTGGGACGGTTGACTCGGTAAGGATCGAGCCGAGCATACCGTCGAAGCCCCTAGGCTCCTTCATCAGGGTGCCGAGGAGGCTGTGATAATGATCCTGGAAATACTTCTGCTTCTCCGCCATCGTCTTGCCGCGGAGCTTCGGCAGCCCACCGACGACGATCCTAGTGGACTCGCCGCTGCAGTGGGTGTCGATGCACGAGAGGTATCTACTGAACTTCAATAGTTACACCGGGTAGAGGTTAGTCTCGACCCGGATTTAACCTGTTACGTCGAAGCTCATCTCTAGGAGCTGCTTGTTGGCCCTGTAGCGCCACTTTACTATCTTTATGCCACCGACCTCGCCAGTCTTGGCAGTGTGCTGCTTTCCGCATGTGTTGACGTTCCAGCCGGGGAGGTGGAAGACCTTGACTACCTTGAGCTCGACTGGGAGTGGGAAGAGATCGTATATGTCGTCGCCCCAGCGCGCCTCGGCGTCGCTTCGAGCCATCTCATGCATCTCGGTCGGGGCGTCCTCCTTGATCTTCTGGTTCGCCGCCTCCTCGATCTTCGCCATCTCCTCGTCGGTTGGCTTCCTGTCGAACTGGACGGTTAGTCCCCCGTGCGTGCCCCCGCTGTAGGCGCTCGACGACCACTTGGCGCCCCGTCCGAGGACGTTGACGACCGCCCCCTTCAACACGTGGATGGCGGTGTGGCTCCTGACATCATCAGACGCAACCATTCCAGAACCTATCCACGCCCCAGAAAATATAAGCAGGAGGGGCAGACGGGGCTGACTAGGTAGAGGTCAACTATATATCCCGGTCTTCGGGATTAACAGGAGAACATACATTGACCGAGAAGCAGTACACCGGCAGACTGGCATCGATCAAGAAGTGGCTCGACGCCGTCACGGGGAAGGACCTACTGAAGGCCGCTGCGATCGTCGTACTCACGGGACTATTCGCGGGGGGCGCTGCCTACTCGACTGCTTCGAAGATGGAGATACCCATCGAGGGCATGGGCAACACCGTGCAAATCGTCGTGGCGATAAGCGCACTCGTGATGACGCTGCTGGGTTGGGTACTCTCGTCCCTGATCTACCACGCCTCCGCCCACCTGCTCGGGGGTAAAGGCGACAGGAACAGGATGTTCGCCCTCACAGGCTACGCATCCATACCCGCGCTCATCCAGCAGCTCCTCAGGTTCGTAAGCTACTGGTTTCTAGGACAGACAGCCATGACGGCGACGACGCTTCCCGAGGTACTACTCGGGTACTTCAACGTCTTCTCGGTCCTCGGCCTCGTGCTCGTCGGGGTGGCTGTGATGATCAACTACGGCGTATCGGGTAGGAAAGCGGCCTTCGTCGCGCTGATCCCCACGCTCCTCAGCCTCTGCCTCGCCGTCTACTCGCTGTGGTCACTCGCAGCCGCGTCGACGGCAGCCAGAAACGGCGGCCTCTTCTCGTTCGCACGCGGCGGATAGTCGAGAAATTTTTCTAGTAAAATGGAGGTGCCCAGGTGTTCTCACCTAGGGGACGAAGGATTCCCAGGAGCCTAAGCCCCCGAGGCCTTACGCAGCCCGTCCCTCTTGGTTCGGCGTCTCGCGGGGGTCTTGAACGCTGCTCCGACCCTTGAGGCGCTCCCACCTGGGCAATCCTAGTAGGATTCTCAGCGGATTTACCACCTGTGTTGTACGCGTATTGCAAATTCGTCCAATTATTCTCAGAACCACTCCGGATTATTGTCGCCACGCTGTTAAGAATGTCCCATAGTTGTGGGACGACGATTAATTGTTGGCGATGGAAAAACATCGAATAAAACACGCAGCCCATTTAACAGGTTTAATATGGATTAACTTCAACGGTTGAAAGAATCACGGCGGCGTCCAGTTGACGTATTTGGACGTCGTGAACTTCTGCTTACCCGCCACGCCGAAGCCGCTGCGTATTATCTCGGGGAGCACCTGCATGGCGAACCTCTCCGTCGGCTGACCCGGTACGATGCCCTGACAGTCTGGATCGAGGTAGATGTAGTAGACCTTGTCGCCGAGCTTGTAGGCGCTGTTGTCGCCGCGCGGGTAGACGGGTTTATGCTGTATGCGGAAGGGAAAGAGGCGGCAGGCGGTCGGCTTCATGCCCTGTACTGTGCATACCCACCTGTCCATGAGTGGGCGCTGCAGGACGCAGCGGCGGTTCACACCGTTGCGCAGGTAGACCTTTCCCATACCGTACTCGAAGACGTCTTGACCGTAGGCGCCCCCTATCTTGACAAACTCGTCCATCTTCAGGGGGACCCTGTAGCCTACGCAGCAGTTGCCGCAGGCTCTGCAGGACCAACTCGCTACCTCCCGCCAGGGTATGAGCGCCTTGTCCCCCATTGCAGTCTACAGGCATGCGAATCGGGTACCTAAATACTTTGCCGACGACGAAAAAAACCGATGCGTAAAAGACAGTATCGGACAATAGAAACATTTTATCCAACATTAATCAAGGTGGTCTCATGCTCTCGCAGCCCATTCAGAAGAGGTTTGGATTCATAGACTTCACACGCGGCATCATAATGGCGCTCATGGCGTGGGACCACGTCGCCGGGTTCTGGTACGAGAACCACTTCGGGAGCGAGGGACTCGGCGGCGGCTTCCCCTACATGGGCGCGGACCTCGTCCCGTTCCTCGCTCGCTTCATCACACACTTCTGCGCCCCCACATTCTTCTTCCTCTCGGGCACATCCATCGCTTTATCTACGGTGCGGAGGCTCCAGAAGGGCGTGAGCCAAAGGGAGGTAACCCTCCACCTGATCAAGCGCGCCGGCATACTCGTCCTCTTCATGGTCTTCATAGAGGGGAATGCCTTCGACCTCAGCCCCCTCTACTTCGGCGTCCTCGGCTGCTTCGCCGCCTGCTTCATCATATTCAGCGTGCTCCGCAGGCTCCCCTGGCAGGCGATATTCACCATCTCGGCTGCGATCGTGCTCTTCCACCCGCTGCTCGACCTGAGCTTCATCCCAAGGACCGGCACCGGGCTGCTACTGCACCTCTACATCAACGAGCCGAGCTTCAACTACTACCCCTTCCAAGTCCTCTACCCGATCATCCCGTGGTTGGGAGTCATGGGTCTCGGCTGGTGCTTCGGCGTCCTCCTCAACAGACTCGACGGTGAAAGGGTCAGGAAACTCGCCCTCCCCATCGCCCTCACGGGCGTCGCATCGATAACCGCCTTCATAGTAATCAGGTGGCTCAACGGCTACGGTAACCTCGTCCAAAGGCAGGGAAACACAATACAGGCTTGGCTGGCCGTCTCCAAGTATCCACCCGATCTGGCCTTCCTGACGATAACCCTCGGGGTCATGTGCCTCCTGCTGGCCCTCGGCATCCTGATAGAGGACAAGAGCTTGTACGGCAAGGGCGTGATCGGCGCCATACTCGTCTTCGGGAGGACGCCCCTCTTCTTCTACGTCACCCACCTGGTCCTCTACAGGGCACGCCCATTCTTCATGATGCAACCCCTATTCAGGACGGACCTAGAAACGACCATCGTGTTCTGGCTGATAGGGCTCGCCATCCTCTGGAAACTCTGCTCAAGATATGAG
>DUKA01000004.1 GCA_013329615.1 Candidatus Bathyarchaeota archaeon | reverse complement strand
ATGCATGTGGGTGCCCTCCTCGACCACGCCTTCGATATTCGACTCGAGACGTGACAATGCTCTGGTGTTTGCCTCTAGGACATGCCATGGGTGGCCTATGTCGAGCCAGTCTCCCTCGTCCAGCATGTGGACGCGCGCCTCTGTGCCCAAGGCTATGAGATTGTTGACCGAGTCGGTTATCTCGTATTCTCCCCTTGGGCTGAGTTTCGTGGCTTTGATGGCGTCGAATATACCGGGGGGGAAGACGTAGATGCCGGCGTTTGTGACGTTGCTTGGCGCGGTGCCCGCCGCGGGCTTCTCGACTATGCCCTTGACGTTATCCCCCTGCAGCTTTAGCGCGCCGTAGAGGTAGGGGTCCCGCTCCAACCCGGTGACTGTTAGCTCCCCCTCCCTGTGGTTCTTCACGACCTCCCTGAGTATGCCGGGGCTGAGGTAGAGGTCGCCGTTCATTCCGACGAACTCCTCTCCCGCGGCGAATTTCTCGGCGTATCTGAAGGCGTCGCCGGTGCCGAGCATCTCCTTCTGAGACGCGTATCTGAGCTTGACGCTGAGGCCCTCACCGTCTCCGAAGCGCGCCTTGATCTTCTCCTCCATGTAGTGGGTGATGACGAGGACGTCATTGATGCCCGCCTCGGCAACGCCCTTGAGGAGCCACTCAAGCTGGGGTCTGCCCCCTATGGGTATTAGTTGCTTCGACTTCGTCGACGTCAGTGGTCTGAGCCTCTCGGCCTTGCCCGCCGCTATTATGACCGCCTTCATTTAGTTGCCTCCTTCACAAGCTCCTTCCCGCGCTCGAGCAGGGATGTTGTGGCTTTCTCGTCTCTTCCTTCTGCTGTGAGCCTTATGAGGGGCTCGGTGCCCGAGGCGCGTATGAGTATCCAGCCCTCGGGGAGCTGCAGGTGGAGCCCGTCGACGCGGTTCGCCGCCGCCTCGCCGAAAGCCTTGTGGTAGCCCTGCTCGACGCCTTTCATCGCCTTCGCCCTGTCCTTGACCTCCATCTTTGCGCTCCGTGTGGGGTACTCGGGTGCCTCGGAGACGAACTGTGACAGCGTCTGGTCTCGTTCTTCGAGCGCCTGAAGGAGCTTGAGGGCGCCCAATACGCCGTCTGGGCACATATGGACCTCTGGGAAGACCCACGCGCCGATGGGTTCGCCGCCGAAGACCGCCTTCCGCCTCTCCATCTCCTCGGTGATGTAGGCGTCGCCGACGCGGACGCGTACAACCTTGCCGCCGGCTGCCTCTACCATGTCTTCGACGCACATGGAGGCGCCGACGTGCGTGACTACCGTCCCTTTTCCCTCGCGTTCGACGACGTGGCCCGCGTAAGCGGCTAGAAGTCGGTCGCCGCTGACGGGTACGCCCTTCTCATCAACAGCCATCACCCTGTCTCCGTCGCCGTCGAAGCCGAAGCCCGCCTCGGCTCCTGTGGCCTTCATGTAGGCGCCCAGCCTGCGGAGGTTATCAGTCGTCGGCTCGGGTTCCCCCGCCGGGAAGTGGCCGTCGGGGTGGCTGTTGATCATCGACGCGTGCAGCCCGACCACCTCGAAGGCATCGGCGGCAATCGTGCAGGTCGCGCCGCAGTATAGGTCGCATGCGACCTTCCAGTCCCTGCCGAGTTCCACGCCCTCCTGCAGGGCGTCGAGGTACATCCACGCCGCGTCAACCTCGTCGGCGGAGCCGACGCCGTCCCAGGGGGCGTAGTCGAGTTCACCCCCCTGTAGGAGGGACTCTACGGGTGCCTGCTCCTTCTCGGTGAGGCTCATGCCTCTATCGTTGAAGACCTTGAGGCCGTTGTACTGAGGCGGGTTGTGGGTCGCCGATATGGCGACGCCGGCGTTCGCCTCAAGCTCGCGTGTGAGCCAGGCGATCACGGGCGTCGGAAGCAGCCCCACAAGCTTCGCGTCCCCGCCGCAGGAGGCTATACCGGAGCTGAGCGCCGCCTCGAGCATGGGGCCGGTGACGCGTGCGTCCCTCCCGACGACGAACTCGCCCCCCTCGTGTATTGTGGATAACGCGGAGCCGAGCCTCTGCGCCAGTACCGGCGTTATCTCGATGTTGGCCAAGCCGCGTATGCCCGAAGAACCGAACAGCTTCACCTAGAATGCCTCCTGGGGACGAACCTTCGTAGGGGGTCAACCCTCAAAAGTCTTTCCAGCTCCGGCAGGGTGACGCCGCGCTTGACGTCGCCGTAGACGTCGCAGCGGTCCACCGTGTACTCTGAGGGCGCCCTGACGACGACCTCGACCTCGTCGGGTCCGACTGCGAGCTTGATGTGGTAGGCGTGGACGCCACCCTTGAAGGTGACTTCGCCCTTCTCCAGTACATCATACCCCGCGAGGGCTGCCTCTACCCCAGCCGGTGTCTCCGCGAGGGCCACCACGTCGACATCGCTGCCCCTCCTCGCCGTCCCCCTCCAGACGCTCCCGATGAGGCGCGGGCTGAAAGCCGAGAGGTTCTTCATGACGCCGAGGGCGGTTTTCCTCATCTCGACGAGGCGCCTCTGCCTCTCCCCGCCCTCCGCCTCGTCCGCCAGACGATCAAGTTCCACAGCGACCTCGTAGTTGCTCGGGACAGCCTTGGCGCCGAGGCTGGTGGCCGCCATCTCCTTCGCCTGAATGTACTCCTCCGCGGCACCGCTGTAGAGAAGCCTGGCCGCCTCGGCGGCGACGGATGATCTCTCGCTCAACTCAACTAGAATGAGTGCCACTGGGGATTAAACCCCACCGGGGTAAAAAACGGCCTACTTGTTGTCCTGCAGGACCTTCTTGGTGACCGTGAGGAGGCTGTTGGGGCTGACCGGCTTCATGAGAACCTCCTTCACCTCGACGGGCTCGTCCTTGAGCCCCTCGGCGAGCTTCTCGTAGCCTGTTATCATGACGATCTTCGTCTTCTTGCCCTGCTTCTTCATGATGCGGGCGACCTCGTCGCCGTTTATGTCGGGGAGCTTTATGTCGAGGATGATGAGGTCATAGTTCCTGTCCCGTGTCTTGTGGATGGCCTGCATGCCGGATGCGGCGATCTCGACGTGGTAGCCGACGGTCTCGAGTATAACCTTGAAGGTCTCTGTGAGGAACTCGTCGTCGTCTACTATGAGGATGCTGGACTTGCTTGAGACGACCTCTTCGGCCTCCCTCTTCGCCTCCTCTATCAGCTTCTTGTCCTCGGGCTTGATCTCCCCAGACTCCAGCCTCTCGGAGAGCTTCTCCAGCCTCTGCGTGATCTCGTACAGGCTCTCCTCGTGCTCCTTGAGTATGCTAATCAGGAAGTCGAGGACGTCTATCTTCTCTTTCAGCGACATATCTGAGACCCGAGACCATCTGGTCGCCGGCGATAAAAGCCGTTGTGGTTCCCTGATTCATAAAGTTTATATAGTATTTCCCGCGTTTTTTCGCGCTTTTTTCCTTTTTTTCTGGACGAGAAAGGGAGGTGGGGTCCGGCAGCGTGGTGCCTCACCCACGGTCGGTCCCCCGCCGTCGCCACGGGTTGCAGGTCCCGCGGCGGCTTCGGGTCGCCGACCAGAACAGCTGCAGGTGGTCCTAGACGCCGTGTTTGGTCTTAGCGCCTCACGACATCGCACTGGGCAAGGCTACTGCTCCGGTTGGTCCGCTGACCGGCGACG
>DUKA01000127.1 GCA_013329615.1 Candidatus Bathyarchaeota archaeon | reverse complement strand
CTATCTCGGTTTCCATTCTTGTTGCCGCCTGTGGCCCCGGGCGGTCCTCGCTCTCTGGGGGCACTGGTAGAATCTGTCCGCCGCTCACACGCGGAGTGGCTCGGCCTCTGCCCGGGCCGCCGGGTGGGCGCTGGGGGTTCCGCCCAACATTGGGGTCTAAACGAGTTCGTCGCATGGTCTCCTTGGCCGCAGGGCCGCTCGGAGCCAATATCATCAACGGTGTGACAGGTAATAAGTTTACTGTCTGCAGGCGGTAACTTCAAACCTCCCCCATATCTCCTACGACGTGGAATTATTGCACGAGCTTCACGTTGATATAGGCGAGCTTTCAAAAACGGGTCGTCTTCTCTTCAGTCACCCCGCGTAGACCCATGACGATGGATTCGGGGTATTATCATTATCCGTACTCGCCGCAACGGATACCCCCGCTCTCAGCAAGCCGTTGGTGAAATGATCGCCGTTGATGAGCGGATGTTTTATAGCGAACGGTAGAACTGAGCACATCATCAGAGAGTGTAGAATATGTCTGCGAGCTTTCAACTGCACGTGTTCTCGGCAGGCGCGGTAGCTCCCCCAATGCAGGAGGCTATCGCTGCGTTCGAGAGGAAGACCGGGACTGTGATCCGGCTAACAGCGGGTAAGCCGGAGAACCTTCTCAAGTCTATAGCCCTGAGAAAGCAAGGCGACATACTAACCAGCGGCGCCGAATATGTTCACGACGAGGCCGAGGATCGAGGGCTCCTCATAAAGGGTATCCGAAGGAGCCTCGGCTACAGGCGCAGCGTCCTACTCACGCAGGAGGGGAACCCGAAAGGCATCAGGCGCCTCGAAGACCTGTGTGAACCCGGGATACGCGTCGGGACGGCGACTGGTGGCTGCCTGAAGGGGGTCTGGGACGACGTATGCAGCAAGGCGGGACTCATCGAGAGAATCCGCCCGAACATAGTCAAGCACGCCGACGCCTGCGGAAGCCTCATGGCACTCATCCACCAAGACAAGGTCGACGCCATCTTCGGCTGGAACGCCTTCAAGAACATCTGGCCCGACACCTCCGAGGTCGTGGAACTGCCGAGGGAGCTACAGGTCTTCAGGAGCACCGCCGTGCAGGCGGTCACATACACGAAGGATCTGGAGTTGTCGAGGCGGTTTATCGACTTCCTCGTCTCACCCGAGGGGCTGCGCATATACTCGGAGAACGGCTGGCTACACGAGCCGGTCTCAGTCTAACCTCTTCGCCAACGTCTTCGACGCCTTGTACTCGACAGATTACCCTGAAAAGTCATTAAATAAAAGCGTCCATATGGAAACTAAAGTATACGAATCGTCGAAGAACTCAGTTTATCCCTGCCCGCGCGCCGAGGCTCTGCCCCGAACTATAAACAATAAATACAATCTCCGCCTATCAACATGTGAAAGAGGGCTTAAAACACCACATGTCTTCGAAGCCAGGTGAAGAGGGCAAACTTCTAGCCATGCTTAGCCACGCCAAGGAACTCGCCCAAGCCTCAACCATACCGGAGATTGCACGCGCCACCCTCGACACGGTGAAGAGCGTCCTCGGCTACGACCTCGGCACATTCGCCGTCGTCGAGGAAAAAGGCATACACTTCATCGAGTCCACCGGGTTCCCCAACTTCCAGAGGATACGCATCCCCCTCGACGGTACGGGCATCTCCGTCCGAGCCGTGAACACCGGGGCGACGCAGATCGTCGACGACGTTACGCGCGACCCATCACACCTCGCCGTCACCTCCCACCGCCTAGGAATACAGACAAAGAGCGAACTCGACGTCCCCGTAAAGATCGGCGAAGACGTCGTCGCCATCATAAACCTCGAATCCATCAAACCCGCCGCATTCAAACCACACGACGCCACACTCGTCGAACTCTTCAGCGAACACGTCGCAGCAGCCATTCAACGTACAAGACAACTCGAACAACTCAAAACAAGCGAGGAGATGTACCGCCAACTCATCGAGTCGACGCTTGAGCCCGTCGTCGTCATACAGGGCGACAGGGTCGTCTACACAAACGAGGCGAACACCCACCTACGCGGATACGACTCCCCCTCCGAACTCCTAGGCCAGGACCACACGCAGAGCTATCCCCCCGAGGAGAGGGAGCGCATCAAGGAGATGGCGAAGCGCAGACAGCGCGGCGAAGAGGTCCCGAACAGGTACATGATGAAGCTCCTCAAGAAGGATGGCTCAACAGTAGAGGTCGAGACCTCAGTGACCCTCGTCAACTATCAGGGGCGCCCCGCCATAATCTCCTTCGTCAGAGACATGTCGAAGTGGCGCCACTACGAGGAACAGATACTCGCCCTGCACACCCACTCAGCCAGACTAGCCACCGCCAGCAACCTCAAAACCATAATCGAAGCCACCCTCGACACCGTCCAAAACGTCCTCGGATACGACCTACTCAGCTTCCTAATCCTCGAAAAAGACGCCATACACAGCGTCGGAAGCAGGGGCATCCACCCCGTCATCAGGAACTTCCCCCTCGACGGCAGAGGGATCACGGTGAAGGCCGCCAGGGAGAAGCGGAGCATACTCGTCCCAGACACGAGGGCGGACCCCGAATACATACAAGGGACCGCCGAGACCCTCTCCGAGCTCGCCGTCCCCGTCGTCCTCGATGGAGAAACCGTCGCTGTCATAAACGCCGAGAGCACACGCATAGACGCCTTCACCGAGAACGACCGCAAACTCCTCGAGATACTCGCCATGCACGTCGCCTCAGCCCTCGAGCGGATAAGGGTCAGGGAGCAGATAATCGCCGAGCAGGCGCGCAGCACACGCGACCTCGTCGACGGCGCGAACAAGCTCACAGCCATGGTCCGCCACGACCTCAGGGCCCCACTACAAACCATAAGCAACGCCGCATTTCTACTCAAACAGCACCCCGAGAGGCTCCCTGAGCTGACCGAATCCATAGACCGGAGCGTAGCCTACGCGGACAAGATGCTCGAAGATCTGAGGGGTATGACGGGGCCCTCCGAGCTGCAGCGCGCCCTCGTGAACCTGAACGACCTCGTCGAAATCAGCCTCGCCCAGACCAAGATACCCGACGCCATAAAAGTCACCGTCACGCACAGCGACGACTTCATAGCGGTCAGCCTCGACGCGACCCGGATACGGCGCGCCCTCGACAACCTCGTCAAGAACGCCGTCGAAGCAATGCCCAACGGCGGCACACTCACCATCAGAACCGAGAAACACCCCGAAGACGTCACCCTCGCAGTGAGCGACACCGGCCCCGGCATCCCCAGGGCGGAGAAAGACCTCATCTTCAAACCATTCCACACAACCAAGAAAACGGGCACCGGGCTGGGGCTGACGAGCGCCAAACAGGCGGTCGAAGCACACGGCGGAGCCATCAAATTCGAGACCGGGAACGGAACAACCTTCACCATCACCCTCCCGACGAAGAACCCCTAGCCCACCCCACCAACCTTTAAACCGCATCCTCCCCGACGCGGCGACGAGGCAAACCCTCGAAGTACACTGGAGATCGACGTGGAGGATTGCATAGCCCGCGGCGTCTGCTACTATACGGATCCCGACAACTTCGAGTCGGAGGCGAGCGGCAAATCTCAGGTATCCGGAGGCTAAGCAAACGGTAAATCCACGGGGATCATTCGACGACGGACGCCGTGACGACACACAGCGCGCCGCGGATCCCTGCCCCGTCACCGTCATAACCCTCAGCTAAAGATCCGCCCCGAAGGGCGGAGCGGGTGCCCGCAACCATTAAAACGCCCGCGGACAAACTGAGACGCGACCCCCCGTGGAAGCACTC
>DUKA01000223.1 GCA_013329615.1 Candidatus Bathyarchaeota archaeon | reverse complement strand
CGCCCCCGGAGAGGCAGGGGGATGCACTAGGTAGGCATATGACGATCGTCTCGGCGGGGATGTTTCTCGGCCCTGCGCTCTGTGGGCTGCTCGTTGAGCCCCTCGGGTACTCAAACGTCTTTCTCGTCGCCGCCCTCTTCCCCTTGGTCGGCCTCTTCATGCTGTTGAGAGCCACGCGTGGGATGGGCGAAGAAGGTAGGAATCTCCGCAGTCACGAGATGCCCTCGCTGCACTCGTTAAAGGCTCTGCTGGGTCAGAGGAATGTAATGATGCTCGCGCTGATACGAACCCTCTACTCAACATCGAACAACCTCTTCCTCACCCTTTTCAGCATATACGCTGTGAAGTCGCTTGGCTTCGACCCGGCCCTGGTGGCGGGGCTATACTCTATCCAAGGCGTCGCTAACGCCTTCGTGAAGGTGCCCTCGGGTTGGGCCTCCGACAAGTGGGGCAGGCGGACCATCCTTCTAGTCACCTTCTCGGGGGTCATCATGATCTATACCGGTTTCGCCTTCATGACCGCGTATCCCCTTGTAGCGGCCACCATGCTGTTCTTCGGCGCGTGCTGGGGGACCCGCGCCGTGACCGAGTGGGCCTTCCTCACCGCGATAGTGTCGGTCGAGGCGAAGACGATGGCGATCGGCTACATGGAGAGCTTCTGGGACATAGGCAGCAGCGTCGGTAGCCTGCTTGCGGGAGTCGCCGTCGGCATATTGCCATACCAGACGATCTTCCTGCTGCTCGCTGCACTCAATCTCCCCGCCATACCCTCCATACTTCTCATGAAGGAGGAGAAGCGATGAAGGCGAACGGCCTGCTGAGGCACCCCGGCGTGCTCTTCGGGGGCTTTCTAGCCCTCACGGTTCTCTCGATTATGAACGGGGCCTACAGCTACGTGCTCGGCTCCATCAAGGGTGACCTTCTGCTCAGCTACACGGAGAGCGGGGCGCTCATGTCTGCGTACTTCACCGGCTACACGATAGGGCAGATTCCTTGGGGGCTTCTCGCGGACCGCTACGGGAGCAGGAGGATAATGGCTGTGAGCGTCCTCGGCGTCTCCGCTGCGACGGTCCTGTTCGGCTTCGGCAACGACTTTCTCGGCTTGGCGGCGGCGCGTTTCGCGGCTGGTCTCCTCGGCGCCGGGGTCTTCGTCCCCGCGGTCAGGCTAATCGCTGGGTGGTATGAGGCGAGGGAGAGGGGAACCGCTCTCGGCCTCCTGAACGTCGGCGGAAGCATCGGGCTCATAATCGTGACATGGGCCTCTCCCCTGCTCGCACTTGCCTATGGCTGGAGGCTGTCCATAATCATACAGGGCGCTACGGGTGTGTGTGCCTCGCTGCTCGTGTGGTTCTGCCTCAAAGACGGCGTTAAGGGGACGAAGGTCTCACGGGACGGCCTCGTGTCGGCGATGAGGCAGAGGAGCTTCTGGGTACTCGCCGTCGCCCAGTTCATCCGCCTCGGCAGCTACTACACGTTCCTCGCGTGGCTGCCCCTGCTGCTGAGGGAGGACTACGGTATGGACGTTATCCTAGTCGGAACTGCAATGAGTCTCTTCAACTTCGCGGGGATGGTTTCGAACCCCACCGGAGGGGTGCTCGCAGACCGTATAGGGGAAAAGAGCGTACTCGCGGCCAGTTTCCTGCTTCTAGCGGTGAACGTCTACGCCTTCACGGTCCTCCCCAGTGGAACGCTTATACTCGTGGCCTCTTTCGTTCTGGGTTGGCTGATCAACTTTGTCCGCAGCCCCGCCTTCACCATTATTCCCCGTCTCTTCGGCGCGGAGACGGCGGGCAGCCTGAGCGGGTTCCACAACACGTTCGCGAGTCTGGGTGCCCTTGCCCTGCCCCTCATGCTCGGTGTGGTGAAGGATGCCACTGCCAGTTACGACGTCGGCTGGTTTGCCCTGAGCGCCCTCATGGTAGTCGGGACAGTTCTCATAGCCCTGATAAAGGCGCCTAGGGCTTAGCAGCCTATACCCTTTTTAAGTGGAACTTATTCCTGACAGCATGATAGGTGAAGACTATGCCCTACTGTCCGAAGTGTGGTAAGGAAGTCAAGGACGACGCGGTGTATTGCCCCTACTGTGGCGAGAGCATGACGGCCAAGGGGCGCGTCATCTACACGCGTGCACGCGACGAGAAGGATGAAAGGAACGAGAAAAATGAAAAGGACGAGAAGGGGGATAAGAACGAAAAGTCTGAGAAGAATGAGGCCTCAGGCGGCATGTGGAGCGGCGTCATGGGCGGCCTCATACTGCTCTGGCTCGGCGTGTCCTTCCTTCTCCGCCAGTACGACTACATAACCTACTCGCAGTGGGGTAGCGTCTTCTTCATCGGTCTAGGCATCATCATAATACTGCGCGGCGTGATCATGTACATGGAGATAAGCAACTGGCGCGCCTGCAGCGGCTTCCTCATCGGCGGAGGCGTCGTCACACTCATCGGCGCGAGCACATTCTTCGGGCTCAGGGACTGGTGGGCGATCCTGCTGATACTAGTCGGTCTATGGGTCATCCTCAACGCCCTCATGAACAAGGGCAAGCACCCGCGCCCCTAAACGGCCCAGCCAACGAGCAACTTCCACAGCCTGTGTTCTAACACGACCTCGGGCTTGTCTCTTCCGAAGACGCGGAAGTAGTTTTTCCCCATCGCTTCGATCAGGTCCCCTATCCTGTACCGGGGCAGCATCGCCGTTGAGATTATGATCCGGCCCCACTCGCCCCTCTTCATCTCGTGCAGCATCTTCACACCCGACTCTGTCTCGACTTCGAAGAGGTAGGTATCGTAGTTCGGTTGGATGTATGGCAGGTTGTCCCTCTGCTGGGCAAATGCCCCTTCCGTGGCGCTGTAAAGCTCGACCACGGGAACATCACCATACAGGGCACGCAGACGGGGCGCATACTCCTGCTGGATCTTTGCCACGCTTGTGCTGTATATGACCTTGAGTTTCCAGATGTCTCTCGGGGCGACGCCGTGTTTCTTTTTCACGTACCGGGCGAAGCCCGTCTGTACGGGGGCGACGCCTATTATGCTGACGACGTCCTGCTCCTTCGCCTTTTGGTAGATGAACTCGTAGCGTTTCTCCCAACCCGCGGGAGTGAGGTTGGTCTGCAGGGCGTCTATCTCCTCCTGTCGGGGGACGAGGCCGAGCCCGGCCATCATCGGGTTTAGCTTCGCGTACGTACCCGAGCTGAAGCCGTAGATCACCTCCTTGCCACCCTGCGTGAGGACGCGTATGTTGCTGGGGAACTGGAGGTTGAGGACTCCACCGGCGAGCAGGCTGAGCCCACCGTTCTTCATGGCGAAGTTGAGGACCGCCCGGGACCCACACCTTATCAGATCCTGCAGGTGCCTCGGCGTCACGGGGACGACCTTCGACTGCCCCGTGG
>DUKA01000027.1 GCA_013329615.1 Candidatus Bathyarchaeota archaeon | reverse complement strand
CTCGACTTACGCCTCCCGCCTGGTTTGTCGAAGGACGACGTCATGCCCCATGTTCAGCGTATCATCGCGCGCCACCCCGGCGCCGAGGTTGAGGTGATGCGCTACGACGGACCCCTATGGAGTCCCCCTAGCGGCGAGATGGCGGAGATAATCAGGGGCAACGCGCGCCTGCGGGGCGTTGACCCGAAGTCGATAGTGAGCCTCGGCGGTTCCGACCTCAAGTTCTGGCGCAGCCTAGGCATCCCAAGTTACTATTATGGCCCCACAAACCACGGTATGGGGACCATAGACGAGTATGTCGAGGTCGAGGAACTCATGCACATAACGAAGGTGCATCTACTCTCCTCCTACGAGTACCTGAAAAAGTAGAAGAGATCTTTTTTCTCTTAATACCGAATATTTATTTAGTCGTGTAAACACATCTGTTTACGATATAATTGACTCAGGTTCAGTTGAGATTACCGGAAGATCTCGTTGCTGAGATAGATAGGCGTGTCGAGGCTGGCGAGTTCAAGAATAGGAGTGATGCGATCAAGACGATCATAATTCTCTATAAAGAACGAGAAAAGACGCGTGAATTCCTGAGGATGTTGCGCACCCGAAGCGATGAAGCAAAGGAGAAACCTGAGGAACTCGTACCCCTCGAGGAAATTTCTTGAAATACTCCGTTTTACTTCACCCAAAAGCTGCAAAGGAGCTGCAGTCACTCGACGAGCCAGTGAGATCGAGAGTCAGGGAGAGACTAAAGGAATTAAATAATGATCCTGAATCCATCGGAAAAAGATTAAAACAATCTGAATTTTGGAGTTTGAGAGTAGGCGACTACAGGGCAATCTATGAAATCCTTGAGAAGAAAAGACAGGTCACTATTCTATTCATCGGGCATAGGAAAAACGTCTACGACGATTTTTCGAAGATTTTCTAGATTATTGTATCGTCGTTTTTTCTCGATTATTTGTTCCCGATCTTCCACGTCGTTCCCTCGGCGTTGTCCGCGAGGGTGACCCCGACGGCGGTGAGCCTGTTTCTCACCTCGTCCGCCGCCTTGTAGTTCTTCTCCTTCCTGTACTGGTTGCGCATCTCGATGAGGGTCTTGATGAGGTCCTCGGTGAGCTTGTCTGCTCCTCCGCCGCGTTTCTCGAAGAGCCCGAGTGCGTCGAGGAGGGCGCGGTATGTGCGGTAGGCTTTGAGTGCCACGCCCTTGTTTGGAGATGCGGTGAGGTACTCGTTTATGGCGCCGCTCATTGCGTGGAGGCTGTCGATGGCGGTGTGGCTGTCGAGGTCGTCGTCCATAGCAGCCTCGAAGGCTGCGCGGTGTTTCTCGACCTCTTCTAGTAGCTTGCGTTCGCGTGGTCCGATGTCTAGGTTGGTGTCTGGTCCTTTCATGGCGGCGTCGAGTAGGTCTAGGGTATTCTCTAGGCGCTTGGCGGAGCCTTCGGCGCTCTTCATGGCGTCGTCGGTGTAGTCGAGGGGTCTGCGGTAGTGGGTGCCTAGGTAGAAGTAGCGGAAGGCGTCGGCGCTGTACTTGGCGAGCACCTCGTCGAAGCTGACGTAGTTGCCTAGGCTCTTGCTCATCTTCTTCCCGTTTATCATGAGGTGGCGTATGTGCACCCAGTAGCGGACGAACTGCTTGCCCGTTAGTGTCTCGGATTGGGCGATCTCGTTCGTGTGGTGGGGGAAGACGAGGTCCTCTCCTCCTGCGTGTATGTCGAGGGTGTCTCCGAGCAGGTCGCGGGTCATGACGCTGCACTCTATGTGCCAGCCGGGGCGTCCCCTGTCCCATGGGCTGTTCCACGCGAGGCCCGGCTCATTCTCGCTGCGCTTCAGCTCCTCTGGTGTGCTCCTCTTCCACAGGACGAAGTCCTGTGCCGACTCCTTGTCATACTCGTCCTTTGCCATTCGCTCTGTTGCTTGTACTTGGGCGAGGTCTACTCCGCTGAGGCGCCCGTAGCTGGTGTACTTGTCTATGTCGAAGTAGACGCCGTCGTCGGCGACGTATGCCGCGCCCTTGTCGATGAGGGCTTGGATGAAGGTTATCATCTGGGGTATGTACTCGGTGGCGCGCGGGTTTGCGGTGGCTCGGAGGATGTTCATGGCGTCGAGGCCGCGGAGGAAGCTCTGCGTGTATCGCTGAGTGAACTCCCTGATGGGCTCACCCGCCTTCGCTGAGTCGCGTATGGTCTTGTCCTCGATGTCTGTGACGTTCATCACCATGGTGACGTCGTAGCCGCGGTACTCGAGCCATCTGCGTAGCAGGTCGGCGGAGACGAAACTGCGGAAGTTTCCTATATGTGGGTCGCCGTAGACGGTGGGGCCACAGGAGTACAGCTTGACCTTGCCGGGTTCTAGCGGCTCGAAGGGGCGCTTCGAGCGGGTCATCGTGTCGTATAGTTCAATCTGTGCTGTGGTCATATCGTTCTCCTCCAGAATCTATGCTCCGCTAGGCTGGGTCGAATCTTCAGGCGTGGACTACTGTACACAATAGTCTCATTCTTCCCCTTCTAGCTGTGTTTTGTGAGTGTCGGGTCACTTATAAGCCTAAGCCATCTCAATCGAGCTAGCTTCGATGCGTTTTCGCCACCCCATATGTACCTTTAGCGAAGACGTAACACACACGCGAACGGATTTATAACAACTCAGGACGTCCCAGCAGTTCCTGTATCGAGGGCATGTAGATGCTGACCGACTCTCACCGCATATACGATGGCTGTGAGTAGGGCGTGTGCGGCAACGACGTAGAGCCCGACTAAAGGCGCGCCTAGAATGATGCTTACTAAGATCGTTATGTTGTACATGTTGCGTCGCCCCGCCACTCTGCGGAAACTCCTTTCGAACGAGGAATATGTGTCGAAGCTGCTACCGAAGGTCTTCCCAAACGTGTCGTAACAGTATCTGTAGAACGATATGAGGGTGATAGACGCGGTTCCTAGGATGAGTGAGGCCGGATCCCCCGTTGTGATGTATACGCTGTATGAAAGGGCGGCGATCCACGAAAACTCGTATAGGAGGTCGAACGCGTGCTCGAGCTTGCCGAGGTTCGACGTCATCTTCTTGGCCCTGGCGAGCTTGCCGTCGATGCCGTCGGCTACGCCGACGACGAAGCTAAGCAGAGAGCCGAGGAGAAGGTTCCCGCTTAGGTAGAGAGCCGTCACGATGTATGCTAGTATGTTGGTCGCGACCGTAACTTGATTTGGCGTTACCCAGGTGTTCCTCAGTTTCTTAACAAGCCAGTTTTCAATCGGTTGGTGGATATAATAGGCTAGGAAGTCGGACGCGCCCTTCTCCTTCATGAAGTCGTCGCTCATGCAATGTCCCCGACCGCGTTTCTCGCTGCCTGGAGGTCTTCAAGGGTGTCTACCTCGATCCAGGGTAGGCCGGTGACGTCGCACGACTTGAGTTGTGATCGGCTCACAAGATCACGCATCCTGTCCGTGACCTGTGTAAAGGGCCAGTGACTGGTGAAGATGTCTTTTCGTAGGAGGAACACTCCCGTGTCGACGGCGTCCCAGGTCTTTAGACTCTTCCCGATATCCGTCACGAAGCCGTCTCGAAGCCTTACCTTTGTAGACTCCGTCACGTCATTGAGATGCGCCGGATCCCTGTCTGTGCAGAGCGTGTTGTGTCCATCAAAACTGTCCAGCAGTCTTCTAACGATCTTTGGCGAGTATATGTGGTCGGACATGGACAGGAGGAAGAAGTCATCCTCTAGGAGTGCGCTGTGTGCCGCGTACAGTGAGGCGCCGTTGCCGATTTGCCAGTCCCTGTTTTCAGCGTAGTCTACGTATACGTCGAGCTTCTCGCCGTTGGAGAGCCAGCCCTTTATCGCGTCGCCCAAATACCCGGTTACGACAACGAACTCCCGGATCCCCGCCTCCTTAAGGGAGAGTATCACGTGCTCGATTAGCGGTTTCCCTAGCAACTTGATCAATGGCTTCGGCAGATAATTTGTATACATCGAAAGCCGTTCTCCACGCCCAGCCGCTAAGATGACCGCCTTCATGAAAGAACACGTCCCCTAGGACTCACGCTTGCCCGCGATGTACTCCTCGACGAGGTCCCTCGCAACGTGATCCGACATGGTCTCCGGGGGGTGCTTGAAGGAGTAGGCGGAGATGCTCGTTAGAGGACCTGAAAGGCCTCTATCAAGGGCCAGCTTGACCGCCCGTATGACATCAATAACAACCCCCGCACTGTTCGGGGAGTCCTGCACCTGAAGCTTGAGGTCGAGGTCCATCGGGCATCTTCCGAAGGCGTGGCCCTTTATCGAGATGTAGCAGATCTTCTGGTCACCAAGGAATGGGACGAAGTCGCTCGGGCCGATCTTCGTCGGCACATCGTATGGGAGTAGGGACTTGACCGCCTCAGTCTTGCTTATCCGCTTTGTAACTAGTCTATT
>DUKA01000186.1 GCA_013329615.1 Candidatus Bathyarchaeota archaeon | reverse complement strand
ATCTTCCACACGGCGTTGCCCGTAGATAGGCCGATCCTCGGGCGCAAGTGGATGATAGGCACACAGGAGTCCCTAGCCCCACCCGCCAAGGAGGGGAAGAAGCTCATGTGGATCATCGATATAACCGCCGAGGAGAACCCCGTACCCGTAGCTACCTTCGACGTCCCAATAGACGACCCCTCAAAGATCGACGACAGGTTCGGCCCACACCAACCCCACGAGGACGTCCACCTCAAGGACAACCTCGTATACGTCTCATGGTTCGGCGGCGGCCTCAGGGTCGTGGATGTCTCCGACCCATACCAGCCCCGGGAGGTGGGTCATTTCCTGCCCAAGTGCGACCACCAGAAGATGGCGCAGACAAACGACGTCTTCGTCGACGACAGGGGGCTCATCTATATAATCGACCGCTTCCATAGGGGTCTCGATATTCTAGAATACACCGGGCCACGACGCCCAGTCTAAAAAAGTGCTGGGTTACGCGATTGTGAGGGTCAGGCTTACGCCCGCGTGCCCCTCTATCTCCGCCTCGCCTGAGCCGGGCTCGTAGGCTATCTCCTCGATCTTGAGGGTCTCTTTGATGTCCCTGTCGCCGAGGCGGACGTCGGCGAGTGCCTTCTCGTCGCCGTGTACGACGAGTTTCTTCGCGGGCTTGTTGAGGGGGAGGCCCTGTTTATTCTTAATCTTCCTCACCTCTCCCATGATGGCTGTGATGAGGTCGCCGGCCCTCTCCGCCTCCTCGTCCACGAGCGCCTCGTTGTACTCCGGCCATTTGCTCAGGTGTATGCTGTCCTTGGGGTCGGTGGCGTACATGGTGCTGTATATCTCCTCGGTGATATGCGGGGTGACTGGGGCGAGCATCTGCAGCATCCTCCTTATGGTGTAGCGGAGGGTCTGCTGCGCTGCGAGCTTCGCGTCGCCTTCACCATACAGCCTGTATTTGGCTGCCTCTAGGTAGTCGTCGCAGAAGACGTGCCACGTGAAGTTGCGGGCCGCCTCGGTGGCGTTCATCCACTCGCATTTCTCCATGGCGTCGGTCGATGCCTTGACGGTCTTCTCCAGCTTTGTGAGTATCCAGCGGTCGAGCAGCGTTGGCTCGGCGTGCTTGCTGGGGTCGTGGTCTTCGAGCCTCATGGCGCTGAAGCGGCAGGCGTTCCAGAGCTTTGTCATGAATCGGCGCCCGTACTCGACGTCCTCCCACCTGAACGGGATGTCGGTTCCGGTGCTGCCTCCCGCCGCCGCCCACTGGCGCGCCGCGTCCGCGCCGTGCTTACTGAAGACCTCGGGGGTGTTGACGAAGTTGCCGAGGCTCTTGCTCATCTTCCTGCCGTCGCCTCCGAGCACCATGCCGTTGATGAGCACCGAGTTGTAGGCGGGCTCATCGAAGAGGGCGAGGTGGCGCACCATGAGGTAGTATGCCCAAGTCCTGATGATGTCTTGCCCGCTCGGGTGAATCGACGCTGGGAAGAGGTCGTGCCAGTCCTTCCTGTCGGGCCACCCCGCGTGTATGGCGCACGTCATGCTGCTGTCGAACCACGTGTCCATAACGTCGTAGTCGGGGGTGAACTCGGTCGAGCCACACTTGGCACACTTGCCCCGCGGCTGCGTCACCTTCGTATCCACGGGCAGCTCCTCGGGGTCGGCTAGGTGTATCTCACCGCACTTCTTGCAGTACCAAGCCGGCACAGGCGTCGCGAATACGCGCTGCCTGCTTAGCACCCAGTCCCAGTCGAGGCTCTTCGTCCAGTCGATGAGCCTGTACCTCATGAAGTCGGGGTACCAGTCTATCTTCTTCGCTTGCTCTATTATTTGGTCGCTGAAGGCTGTGGTCTTCATGAACCACTGCTTGGCGTTCACCACCTCGATGGGGGTGTCGCAGCGCCAGCACGTTCCCACCTCCTGTTCGAGCTGCTTCTCGTCGCGTAGGAGGTTGGCGACCGTCAGGTCCTCCACTATCGCCTTTCTGCCCTCAGGCATGTTCAAGCCGGCGTACTTGCCCGCGTTCTCGTTGAGCTTGCCCTTGGCGTCGAGTAGGTTGATCACGGGGAGCTTGAAGCGGGCCACGTCGATGACGTCCGCCTTGTCTCCGTAGGTGCAGATCATCATGGCGCCTGTGCCGAAGCTTGTGTCGACGTCGTCCTTGGCGATGATGGTTACCTTCCTATTGTAGAGGGGCGTCGTCGCCTGCTTGCCGATGAGCTTGTTGTACCGCTCGTCGGTCGGGTTGATGCCTATGGCTACACATGCGGCGATGTACTCGGGGCGCGTCGTCGCGATGATCAGCTCACCGTCGGGCACACCGAAGGCTATGCTGTATATCTTTCCCGTCCTCTTGAGGCGCTCCACCTCGGCGTCCGCGATGGCGGTCTCGCAGCGTGGGCAGTAGTTGATTGGGTGCTCACCCTTGTAGATGAGGCCTTTACCGTAGAGGATTAGGAAGCTGAGTTGCACCTTCCTGATGTAGTCGGGATCCATCGTGCGGTACTCTAGGCTCCAGTCGGTGCTTATGCCGAGGCGCACTATGGCGGTCTTCATCTTGGCGATGTACTGGACAACCCACTCCTCGCACATCTTTCGGAAGACGTCTGGTGGGACGTCGCTGCGGCGTATCTTCTTGTTCTTCTCCACGGCGACCTCGGTCGGCATCCCGTGGCAGTCCCAGCCCTGTGGGAAGTGGACGTTGAAGCCACGCATACGCTTGTAGCGTGCCCTCATGTCGAAGTACGTCCAGTTGAGGACGTTGCCCATGTGGAAGTCTCCGCTCGGGTAGGGCGGCGGCGTGTCAACGCTGTACTTTGGGCGCGTCTTGTCCCCCCAATCGTACCTGTATGTGCCGTGCTCCTCCCAGAGCCCCTCCCACTTCTCCTCCGTCTGGAGGAAGTCTATCTTGTTGGGTAGCTGTTTCATCGCTTTTCACCGTCTCCCGGACGAGGTCGAATAGGCTCCGTATCGTGGTGGAGCCTTAAAACCTTGTCCGCGGGATGCGGCGAATGGTCTGGGTTATACCCTTCTCTATGCCCCGCGCGGGGCGAGGACAAAACGATACCCCATAGACAGCCCCCGCATCCGATATAGCGTAAAGTGAAGATTGATAAAAAGATTAGCCCGGCGGGGGCGTTGTCGACATGGTGATCGTTGGCGGCGCGGGGACGGGAGGCGGCGACTCTCTGGTCCTCATCGAGTAGTACCAGACGGTCAGGGCGATCGGTCCGATGGGTGCGGCGAGCGCCGTCCCGATGAGCGAGAGGGCTGAGCCAACGAACCAGAGTTGCCCGCTAAAGTAGCCTGTGATCTGCCCCACGACGACGCCCGGGATAAGCGAGACGACCCAGAGCACGACCTGAAGAATGAGCGTTAAGAAGACGCGGCCCCTCAAAAGCTCGTAGCTCCTCCCAAGTGACTCCGTCGCATAGACGTTTTCGAGGTAGAACGCCTGAGGGTATAATGAGAGCCTTATGTCGAGGTAGATGATCAGGACCACGGCTGCGGCCAAGAGGATCGTGCCCATCAATATTCCTCCAGTGCCGAGCAGCATGATGATCAGAGCGGGAATCAAGACCAAGGCGAAGAAGCCGAGGTAGATTAAGATGGATGTCTTGAGGTAGCCCCAATACCTCCCATAGGCGCCTCGGATAAGGGTGGCAGGTTCAAGATCTCCCCCCTTCATCACGCTCGATGTTGTCACTATGGCGAATCCTTGGGCGAAATACATTGCGAGGAAGGCGATCAAGATCAATACGGCGCTGATCGCGATGAGGTTGTCATCGAGCAGCGGAGGGCTCGAATACGCGACCTGAATTTGGCTCGTCATGTACGAGTTCATGTAGTCGAGGATCGGCTGCAACACTAGGATGCCTAGGATCATGCCCGGTATGTATGCTGCTAGAAAGGCGGCGAAGAATAGGGAAAATCTATCGCGGTATATCTTGAGCGTCCATGAGACAACGTCTTCTATACTCAGTTCTCTCTGAGGGATTCCCGACATACCGTATCAATTTTACTTCGTTCAGGTATATTTGAGCCTTTAAACAGAGGCGTGTCTAGGCTAGGCGCTTCCCTGCGTCTGGACCCGGCGCTTGGAACCAAAGTTCCTCGACTTTGATCTTCCACACCGCACGGGCGGGGAGCTCCATGGGGTTCTTCTTCTTGAACTCCTCGACCCTCTTCTTTCCCTC